>CAZMHL010000013.1:0-20685 GCA_964566065.1 uncultured Eubacteriales bacterium | reverse complement strand
AAAATTCCGCAGGAATTTATATCGATGCCGAGTGTCCTTTAGAACACTCGGCAAAAGCGGTGCTTTGTTAAAAATATCTGTTTATATCAGCCTGTGTTGCTTCTCTTACATTGTTCTCCGGTTTATCCGTTGCATCTTCAGAAGCCTCATTATACATATCCGTAATCATACCGATTGTTAAAAACTCCAAATCTGCAACCGAAAGTCCTAACTGGGTACAACGCAAAAGAAACAAAGCTGTTGTCATTTTGCGACTGCTTTTTTTTTAGTTGTTCCTGCAGATAAAGAAAAATTATTTACACCCCATAAAGTTAGTAATGACGCTGCTGAATTTACTATTGCCGAAGGATTGTCAAATGTATCAAGCCATTCATCAACACCTTTAATTGTGTTATCGAATTGCCAAGCCATAACAAAAGCAAAATTTTCAATTATGCTGTGTTTTTCCGGCTCTTCAAATTCACCGGATACATAACCCTGTATATCAGCGAACAAGTCGCGGCCGAATTTAAGGCGATATACTCTCGGAGTTGCTGCTGTTGCTTTGAAGTTCACTTCTTTGCTGTCTATAACTATAGTCTTTATCATTTACAATCCCTCATTATTCTGCGGCAGCTTCGCCATCAAAAACAGGAACATATACTTCGTTGAACCAGTTCTTGTATGTTTCTGCTGTTTTTGTTGTGTTTTCAACCTTCGCTTTAATTTCTCCTGTATCTTCAGCAGGACTTGCAACAAGATTGCATGAATCGTTTTGATTTGCACTCTTTCCTGTCTGACTTCCTGCAGCAGGCTTTGAAAATAAAACATTGTATAAAACGTGTCTCATTTTTCTTTCGTCTCCGGAAATTTCAAACAAGAGTGCCTGTGGTTTTGCGATATCTGAATTTGATTCAACAAGCACACCGTTCTTGTCAATCTTTGAGCCAAACATTTCTACTCTGTCTTCATCCTGAAGGTATGTAACTTCAAGTGCACCGGTAAATCCGCTATCTTCGATAAGTGTTGCAAAAGCCGGAAGGTCATCTGCCGGAACTTTGGTTGATGCAATATCTGCATCCAGAGTAAGACTTACGGCACCTTTCAGGGGAACAGGCGTTCCATACTCAACAACGCCGTCATCTCCCACAGTAAAGGGTGCTCTGTGAACATTTTTAAGACCAAATTTTATTTTATTCATTCAATTTTCCTCCTTATATGATGAAGTCATATACAACTTCATACATCTTTTCACTTTCAATAAAACCTACATCTGATACTTCAAATTCGATTTCATTTTCCTTTAATAAATTTTTAACCTTTGTTTCAAGCTCAATATCTTTGTAGTCAGAATATAATTCCAATCTGACAGAAGGGAACTCTGCAAGAACCGTGTTGTCTGCCTTTATGGTTTCTTCACCATCGCAGTTGATAATTACAAACGGTAATTTTGCAGGCTTATTGAACTTTCCGAAAGCAACGGGGATTAAAAGCCCATCATTTAGTTTTTCATATAATTCTGATATTGTCATAAGCTTAACTCCTTACTTATTTTTTCAGCAAGTTTTTCAGCATCAGCCTGTGCATCCCGCCAATGAGGAAAAGCCTTTGATTTTGTCGTTCCGTCACGATTAATATGTGGTTTTTCCAGGAGATGAGTCAATTGATATTTCTTATTTGCAATTTTAACAAGAATATATCCATCACCATCTTTAATTTTTTTAATAAAAAAAGATTTTCTGTATTTTCCTGTTCGTTCCGGAATAGAAGGGTGTTTTTTGAGATTAAGCATAATCTCTTCAGCTCCTTCTTCAATCATAGTTTTTACCTTTTCTTCGACTTCTTCAGCATAAGCTTCAAGACCTGCAATAATGTTTTCTGCCAAAAGGTCAACCTTCAATTTCCGCAACCCCTTTAATTTTAAAGACATTGTTTCTGAAATTAACATTGTCAACATTTTTTATGTTGTACGCCATATCATTAAAAAGTATTCTGAAGTTATATGTGTTAAGCTCCTTAATGACATCTGCCCATCGAATTATAAACACCACTGTATTTTCCTGTCCCTGCTGTGCTGCTGTCCAATATTCCTCACCATACAATCCGTTTACATTGGCATAGGTGGAAAGAAAATCATCCCACCCTTCAATGTACTGTCCTATGGAGTCAACTTTGTCAGCACGTTTCTGGATTATTATTTTTTTATTGAAGTTCACAAAATCACCCCAGTAAATTTTTTGAATACAGATTCAGTATAGTCTGAACCGTAGGATTGAGCTTGTCGTTTTGTATTGTGTAATCCTTATTGTATGACATATCATTTATAAGAACACAATATGCAATGGTCAAATCCTCATATTTATCTAATCCATCTTCATTAAGACCTGTATAGCTCATAATAAAGGATTTGGCAGCACTTTTATATATTCCTAAAATTTTCACACAATCCGGCATTCCGCAATATTCACGAATTGCTTCGTCTGTTATTTCGCTTATTTTCACTCTTTACCACATCCTTTGCGGCATTATTTTCAACAGGTTCAACATAACCGGCGCTGATGAGGTCCTTTACAACCTCATCAGAATCTATGTTTCTTGTTTCGCCTTTTGCCATTGTAATATTTCCCGCAAAGCTTATTTTAGCTTTTACTTTCATTTCGGCACCTCTTATCCTGCCATTTTAAGGCAAGCAAGCTTCTGTTCTTCTGTAACTTTAGCATCGAACTCAAACCAGGCATTAACGCCGACAGCGTGCATTGTTGCATATTTTTCTCTCAACACTTCTACAGAAATATTTTCTCTGAGGTTAACAGAAAGACCTGAGTAATCTCCGTAAAGAATTGCTTTTGCACCTGCTGTCATTTTAGGCATATTGTCAGAAACATAAACAGGCTTGCCGAGAAGGGTATATGGAAATTCTCCCGAGATATCATTCTGAAGAAGATATCTGTTTTCACCGTCTTTAAGTTTCTTAACAATAGCAAATGTTTCGGGATGCATTGTCCAGCAGGCATCTTTCTGGAAAGCCTGCTTAACCTTTGCCTGAAGGTCAATAAGTTCATCAGCTGTAATAACCGACTGAGCTGCAGCTGTCATAACGTTCTTTGTGTTAAGAGCGCCTTCGGCTGCATTCTCTCCGGTACCCGTAAGAAGTTCTTTTTCAATAAATGCAGCAATGTCTTCTGCCATCTGATTTACAACAAAATCAACAACAGAGAATGTACCGTTGTTTTCAACTGATTTTCCGATTAAGGTTAAAGCACCTGCAAGGTAACCACCCAAATCAACGGTTGTAAATTTTCCGCTGTCAGCTGTTATTTCGGTAAACTCTTTCTGATAGCCTACGGCAATATTGTGGCCGTCCTCTGTGTCACCCCATACCGGAATTTTAAGAGTTCCTTTAACATTGTAAATTGTTGCCTTTGCAAAAATCGGACATCTGTCTTTTACGGCTTTAATAATTCTGTCTGCGATAGTTGCAGGAATAACAGCACCGTTGTTACCCATATCAAGATTAACTTCGCCGGCTCTTAATTCTGAAGCTTTGCCAAGAATGAAATCGGCAAATGCTCTTTCTTCTTCCTTGGTTTCATCTTCTTTCTTTTCTTCATCATCAGCTTTTGGCGGCTCGATTGCTCTTTCCTTTTCCATAGCAGTCAATGTTGCATCAATGTTTGCAATTTTACCTTCGAGCTCTTCAAATTTCTGAAGCTCTTCTTCACTCATTGCCCTTTCTTCTTCTTTGGCTTTTGAAAGCAACGCTTTCATATCAGCCTGATGTTTTGCTCTTTCTTCCATTAATTTTTTCATTTTCTTTCTCCTTTTCTTTTAAATAAAAAAAGACGGAAGTGCCGTCTTTAAAAACTATTTTCTTGTCGCTTCAATTCTCTTTTCAAAATCAGTATAATCAATATTTCCTTTTTCCACTTCAATACTGATTTCGGTTTCTGAAGCTCTCTCTTCATTCAAAAATTCCTCTTCTGCTCTTACTTCAACGGAAGTTGCAGCATAAATGGGTGTCTTGCGAATTGCAAGCGTTATGTGGCCAAGGTCAAAAGCTTTAACTCTTCTTAAAGGCAATTTCCCTTCACGCTCTTCTATAACGTCTTCAACGTTTCTCATGCCGAAGCTCCAGCCTTTTATATTCCCGGCTCTTGCTTCCTGTGCCAGTTCCGCATCGGAAATGTCTGTCACGGCCTTTAATCCTATGTTGTCCTCTGCCAGAGTCAGCGTTCCGTCTTTCGTGCTTGCATAAACTTTATCATTATGATCCACACTTAACGAAACATTCCCGGCTTTTTCCAGGGCGGTTTTAAAAGCACCTGCAGAAATAATTTCATTAACTCTTCCGTGAGGAGTTATCACAGGTCTGCTTTCTCTTTCTACGGCGTTAACATATCCTTCAATATGTACCGTGTTATCAGTTCTGATTTCCACTTTCATTTTCTTTCATCACCTCCTCTGTCTCATCAAGCTTAAAGGTTTTGCCCGTGTTTGGAACAAAGATTGTTTTGGCTTTGGGATTGTAGAAAACTTCACCAAGCCCCATGCTCATATAGTCAAAGCCCATTGGTTCCATGTCTTCAAGCTTTCTTATTTCTTCCGGTTGCATGAAGTGTGCTTCTATTGCAGTCCGGTAAGCTTCATATCTTTCTTTGGTATTCCCTCTGGTAAGCTCCCTTGTATCAAAAGCAAAAAAGCAATCCTCTTTTTCGCATTCAAGCAAAAGGTCCTTGTCAAGTGCGGCTTCGATTACATTAAGCAAATCAACAACACAATCTGCAAAAAGCTTTTTATCTTCTTCTGTTGCACCGCCCTTTACTATTGCGGAAGGAAAACCGAAAATTTTAAATATTTCATCACTGTTCGTCAGCTTGTTTTCATTAAGCTGCAGTTCTACGGATGTTGCAGATGTTTCCCGGAAATCCATCCCTTCATTAAGAATCAACGCTCTTTCGGAGCTTTCCGAATTATACAAATCAGATATATCTTTTTTAAGCTGCGCAATTACTCCTTCAGAGAGCTTATTTTTAGATTTATAAAAGCCTCTTTTATTTCCGTTCTTTTTTACAAGATTGTCCTCAAAAACCAAAGTGTTGTATGCCACCGCAAGTATTCTGCTGTTTTCTTCACATACAGATACAGATTTACATCCGTCCTTTGTTTTTCTCAATAGTTTGATAAATTCAAAAGGATAATATTTTATGCCGTTAACATAAATGTCATAGTCTTTAAAAATAGCATTGTTACTTTTGGCAACCTGAACTCTTGTTGCATCAACATATCTTATTGAGTGAACAACATTTCCTGTCTTATCAATGTAGGCATATCCGCCTTTGTCAAGAAAATAATCTTCAAGAATGGCTTTCCAGAAGTTGACAGTGCTCAAAGTATCACCGGTGTCTTTATTGAAAACAAAAGTTCGCCTGTCGCCAATCACCTCTGTTTTCTTTCCTTCCTGCTCTTTGTAAAGTTTTAAGGGAAGCTTTGCCACAGTGTTTGCAAGCTTGTCAATCGCAGCTGTAACCGAAGGTATTTGTAAAGCTCTTGCTTTATCAATTGCACCACTTCCGAGCAAAGCTGATGCAATAGCGCTTTCCGCATTTTCTGTTCCTTCTGTTCTTTTTTCTTCCCGCTTAAAAATTCCAAATATATTCATAACGTCTCACCTCCCTTTACACAATCTGTCCTGCAAATTCCTGATAACCAAGAATTTCGTTTATTTCCAAAAGATATAAAGCATTGATAATTGAAACAACCATATCTACCTTGCCGGCTGATTTTTTCTTATTGACATACTTATTCAAATTGGTGTCCTCCGTACAACGGGCATTCTGAAAGTTTATTTCAAGCATAAGATTTGTTTCATAATGAAATTGTTTTTCAAGAATTCTTTCTTTAAGCAATTTTGTCGGTGAATGAAGCAAACTTGAATGCTGCTTTATTTCAACACATTCAATCGGATTGTCGGCGCTTTCCAGCTTCTGAACTGTGCTTATTGCATTGTATCGGTCAAAGCCGAGCTGTATAATTTCAACATTGTATTTTCCTTCCAGAGCAAGAATAAACCGCTCCACAAAGTTGTAATCTATTACCTTTTCACCGCAACCAAAACAACAACCGGCATTGATAAGAGCTTTATAATTAACCTGCTCCTTTAAAGATTTCGACTCAACACTTTCCGTCGGTATAAAGCCCCACACTTTTGCATAAATTTCACCATTGTAATAAGTGACCATTGCGACAGAAGTATTATCATCGGTCTGCGACAAATCCAATCCAAGATAAACTCTTTTACCGCTCCAGAAAGCAATATCTTCTTCAATCTTGCATTCTCTTACTAAAGTGATATCAATAAACCCTTCAACACCAAGACCCTTGTATTTGATGTTTAAATGCTTGCATAAAAAATTCTCCCGCTTATTCTCATAAAGAATAGCAAGAGAACGAAGTTTTCTTATTTCGTTAAATATGTATTCGTGTGTTATCGCAACAGGGTTGGACTGATAAATTATTTTATCTTCGGTCTTCCATAAATCACCGCTCATATATTGGCTGTCAGGTTCATACAAAAGAGCAAAATATCTGTCATCTTCCATAAGTCCGTCAAGTGTTTTCTTTGCAATGTCAATTTCATCTGTCAGAGCATTGTTGTCATTTGGATATTGTGTGGAAATAATAATTCCCAGCTTGTTAAATAATGTAATCTGTGAAGACCTCATTGCTTCAATGGGATAATTATCCATCGCGCCTGCTTCATCAGCGAGAAAAACATTTGCAAGCTTACCGTCCATTTTATCCTGTGAATATGCAAGAGGAGTAAATTCACTCTCTGTCAGCAGGCATCTTATTTCAGAACGAAGCAGTTTAAAAGTTTCATTGTTCTGAAGTAATGGACTGGATTTGATAATCTTTTTAATTGCCTGCTGAAGTTCCTTGGAAAGCTTAAGATCCGGAGCAACAGAAAACATTCTGCTGAACTTCGGCTCTGTAAGCATTGCTATTATAAATATAACCGCCGAATTAAATGTTTTAAAATTCTTTCTTGCAATTTCAAGAAGTGCCGCAGTGTAAAAACGGTTGTGTGTTTTTGCATCCTTTGTGCAAAATACCGCCGTAATCAGAAGCCAGGCATAATCTTCAAGCCCGTCATATAAGCTTATATGTAAATCCGGATGTACCATTATTTTTAAAAGCCTGCAAATTTTTGTATACGCTTTTTCATCTACGTATGCCGCTTCATTTAATCCCTCCGCAATATCAAGCCATTTCTGAGCCTGCTTTTTCACATAAACACCCACAAGCTCATTGTCCTCTCTGATGCACCATTTACAATAAGCTACTGCTTTTCCTTCACTAATCATCATCCAAAATTCCTTTCAATGGATTTTCTTTTTCTGCTGAAGAAGGATTTTTTGGAATGCTTCTTAACGCAGCAGCTACCGTCATAACATTTTCTTTTTCAATATCAAGCATCATTTTCCGTTTGGTCATTATCTGGCTGTCATATTTGGAGAGAAGCTTCTGCAAATCCAAAAACATAGACATATAGCTTTCAAAGCTCAGGTCTCCGTCTTCCTGTTGCTTATTTATCTTTGCTATACTTTCTTTTGCAATTCTTATGCGTTCTTCAAAGTCAAGACATTCTGCCTGAAGCAGACAATATCTGTTTATAACCGATGAATACAACTCATCATCTTTTTCAATCTTGGAAAGCGTTTTCTTAACTCGCTTAAATTCTGCATAGGCGACAGGATTGTCCTTTACTTCCGGTCTTGCTTTAAGCTTACAGCCGGATTTTAACTTTGCTTCTTCCGCTTTACGATATTCAATTTCTTCTTTGGTTCTGTGTCCTTTCACCGCATCTATCGGTTTACTGGCTCTTGGCATTTTATCTCCTCTCTCACTTCAAAAGTTATATTGGGAATATTTTATTTTCAGTGGGCTGGCGTCGGTTTCACGAATCGCTCTGAAAATTTTTCGGGAGTACGGGGGGGAGTAAAATCAACCCTCTCAAAATCTTTATACCGATTTTTCCGCTCTCTGCAAGTTCGTGGTGTGCCCTGCATAAAGTAATCAGGTTATCATTTTCAAGCCTTAATTCATAGGCGTCTTTTAACGGAATTATATGATGAACTTCAAGCAACTCTGTATTTATAATTAGTCTTGTTCCTTTTAGATTCGCAAGACATGCACGACAAATATATAAGTCCCTTTTCTTTATTTCCGTAGCTTTTTTTTGCCACGCTTGAGTATTCCTGAATCGGCTTAATTCACTGTTCTTTTTGTACGAAATATATACAGGTGCTTTATCACATCTTTCATTATGTTTGTGAAGTCTGCCGCAATATTTACAAGCTTTTAACATTGCCGCTCCCGTTCTTTGATTTCATATTCCCAGCCGAACCGCCTGCAGATAAAGCAAGGCTCTTTGATATTCCGCTCCGTTCTCTTAACTTTATATCCCTGCATTTTAAAAATGCTTTTGCATTGATAGCATAATGTAATCTTTTCCATATTTCACGCAATAAAAAAGAACACCTTTGCAAGATGTTCTTTAACAATAATATTAAATTTACAAATCCATTTCTATCGCATCTGCTAATCGTGTTCCGTCATGAAGTACGGCAATTTCAATCAGTTCTTCTACCGTATCTGCAGAATAACGATTTTTTTCCTGATGCTCACTTGTTGTAAACTCTCCGTATAATTTATCATTTAGAATATTATATCCGTGCCCATCTAATGTAAAGACATATGAAGAATTATCCTTGTAACTAATCCAAATTTCCCCCTCTTTTATATCATCAATCATATCTTGTTTATTTTTAAACCCGAAATATTTTGACATTTTTATTTTCTCCCGTTTAAGAGTGTTCTTAAAACAATTATTGAATTCATTTCTAAATCCTCATTCAGCATTATATCACAGACTAAAGCGGAACTTCAAGGAAGTCAGCGGAAGTATTTTAAAATTTTTTCAAAAAAATATAAAAATTTTTCAAAAACGCTTGACTTTTGGTCGACCTTATGTTATAATATATTCAGGAGGTGAGGGAATGGCAAAGAAGAAAAAAAGGAAACCAATCAACTCCACTCTTCAAAATGCGTTGATTGACTTCCTAATCGGATTTCTGCTTTTGATAATCGAAAAGATTATTGATTAAGCAGATAAGGGTGGGGTTCCCACCTCACCCTTATTATATCCAAATTTAAAATCTTTGTCAATAGCTTATGTTAGAGAAACTTGGTATATTTTTTATTGTCATAGGCTTAGTAAAACTTATCATTTGGCTATTCAAAAGGAGATGAGTATATGTCGAAAATGGGACGTCCCACAAACAATCCACGAAATCAAAAAATAGGCTTTAGGATGTCAGAAAATGAAATCAGAGATATCCAACTCTGTGCGGAAAAGCTGAACACGCAAAGGGTTAACGCTGTCGTAGAAGGAATAAAACTTTTAAAAAAACAGTTAGGTATTTCGGATTAACAAAATTGAACTCCACTGTAATTATCCTATAACAGCAACGCTTGGCAGAGGATTAAACCCCTCTGCTTTTTTCTGCCTCTTTGAGTGCTGCGGTATGTAAGTTGGTTCGCACCCATTTTTCAGAATAATTCATTTCTAAATCCTCATTCAGCATTATATCACATATTAAAGCGGAACTTCAAGGAAGTCAGCGGAAGTATTCTAAAATTTTTTCAAAAAAATATAAAAAATTTTCAAAAAAAGCTTGACATATAGTGCACTATATGATATAATATTAAATGTAAAGAGGAGGTGAACAAAGTGATTGAGTTAATCACAAGCATAGCCGAAATGATAAAAGAAATTGCGTTAGCTGTTGGAGCAATTTTCTTGGTTATCAAATCGGCTAGCAAAAAGGGGGAGTAATCCCCCACCCCTTTGGGGCAATCTAATTATAACTCAATCGTAATTAATATGCAAGTATTAAATTTAGTAATAAGCATAATCTCTATGACAGCAAGTATTGCAATATTAATCGCAATTTTAATGTGGAAAAAGAAATGAGGTGATAGCAATTGAAAAATATTGATAAGTATGCTGCGCAAAAAAAACATTTATCTGAAAAAAAACAGTTACGGGTTTGGGTGGCTAGCGACAAATATCAATCATTTAAAGAAGCGGTAGAAAAGCAAGGAGAAAGTATATATGGCGTTATAAATCACTTTATCGACCAATATATTTCTTTGGGTGAAGCAGAGGATTAAACCCCTCTGCTTTTTTCTGCCTCATTTAACGCTGCGGTATGCAATCCGGTTCTTACCCATTTTTCGGAATAATTCATTTCTTCGGCAATTTCTTCCCAGGACTGATATTCGATATATCTTAACATCAGAAGTTGTCTGTGAGTGTTATTTTCAAGCGAGGATATAAAATTGAATATTTCAAGCTTTACCGCACATAATTTTTGAATTTCCTTGTCAAGCCTTTCGCCGTAGGAGGCATATATTGACATTCTTTCTTCGGAGCTGTTAACGGATGAGGTTTTCACACGCTCACCCGTACCCGTTCCCGAATAGGTTGCTCTTTGCAAAGCTCTCCGTTTTTCTCTTTCTATGCTTTTGATTATTAGGTCAATTTTATATCCTCTGTTTAACCACTCTTTGATTGTCACAATATCCGCTCCCGTTTTTCATATTCCGTATTTTGCCACATATTTGCCGTATGTAAGATTTTCCTTTAATGCAAGAGAATTTATTCTGCTTATTTCATTTTGAAACTTTTTCTCTTTAATAGTTCTTATTTTATTGTTTTTATTCCTTCGTTTTCCTGCTTTCTGCTGACATTTTATGTTGCAATATATCTTTTTCCCTTTCTTTGAAAATTCCGCTCCGCATTCAATACATTTAATCATTTCCATTATCTTTCACTGTTCCTTCCGCAGAAGTATATTTCATCAACCACAACCTCAGTCTGATAATGCCTATTGCCTTCTGCATCTTCATAGTTATTGGTCTGAAGCTTACCGTCAATTGCAATCAGTTGCCCTTTGGTAACATACCTTGCAATGAACTCCGCTGTGCTCCGCCACGCTACACAATTAATAAAATCTGTTTCCCGTTCTCCGCCGTCTTTAACATAATTTCTGTCAACTGCCAGAGTAAACGAAACAACGCTTGCCCCGGATAACGTCTGCTTAAGCTCCGGAGCTTTTGTAATTCTTCCCATAAGATTTACATTGTTTAAACTCATATTTTACACCGCCTCTATTTCTTCAACTCTTGCCAGAGGAACGACAATAATTCCGCCGGCAATCTTTTCACTGTTATAATTTAATTCAGCCGAATATACAAATTTGCCTTTTCTCTTTCTCTTAATTGCAGCATTCATAATATATGGCTTATTCTCATACCTTACAAGCTTTCCAAGATTTTTGTCAATATCTTTAACCTCCAAGTTTCTTCATCTCCTCAAACATTCGTTTTTCTATTTCCCCATAGTCATTATTACGTTCGGTGAAATTTGAAAACTTACTCTTATTAGTTTTCTTTTGAGCCAAAGTCTTTCCGTTCAGATACCCCTCGAATTTCGTTCCGAACAAAGTGTCGGGTCTTAAGAACTTTTCAAATTCGGTTCCGCACCATTCGGTACATTTTTTGTCTATCACAGTTTTAAAATCGTCAACCGAGTAGCCTTCCGAAATTCTTGCGGATATATGCTTAACGGTGTTTGCGGTAGTAGACCTGTAAGCAGTCCCTGCTTTTTGATTGAGGTAATCTACAACAGTATGAATATCATTTGCTTTGTTTTGCTTTGCTTTGTTTTGCTTTACGACGTTTTTCCCGGATTTATCGGGGTTAATCCCGGATAAACCCTCGTTTTCTTCGGATTTATTTTGTTTTTGGCGCACTTTAATAAAGCTAAAGGTTTCTGACCTGTTTAAAAGCCAATAATCACCGATAACTTCTATTTCTCTCTTCAGGTGCTTTTTAGCTTCCTGAAAAGTCTTTTGAATTTTAACAGATGTAAGAATCTTAACCGTTTTGAAAAGGTTGCTGTCCAGCATTGCCCTGTCAAAAAAGTAATTCATAATCTGCCTTGCAAGGTTTTCTTTTATACCTGTATCGTCTGTTATGCGTTCCCAGAAATCTTCATCCATTTTCTCATAATATCCGTTTTCATTGTATATATTGCATAAGATATACAGATACAAAGTAATCCCCTGTACGCCAAAGCGCACCTTTAAGCTCCGTATTTTTCTGTCCGAAAAAAACGTTGTGTCAAAAGGAAAATAAAGCAAGCCGTCTTTTAAAGGTCTTGCCATATTCTTTTTCACCTTTCTAATATCTGATATGAATTTTAACCGTTTTGAAAAGGTTGCTGTCCAGCATTGCCCTGTCAAAAAAGTAATTCATAATCTTTCTAATATTTAATATGCCATATACGGCATAATTCTTCTGTTACCGCAAAGCCCTTGACGTGATACTTTTCATCAAAGGCCTGCTGACCTATTGTATGCGCTTCTGTATGAAGCTTTCTTGTTAAGGGAAGAGCTCTCATTCCAAGATGTGTAATCTCGTTTCTGTCCCTGCCCATTCCCACTGCATCCACGTGGTGAAGCTCTGCTTTTCTTCCGGTTATGCAGCATTTTCTGTGTTTCAAACACATATATATGTATCTTTCAATTTCGGGGCAACGGTCTATCAGGCTGTCCCTTGTCGGTATATTGTGATACAAGCAGAATTCTATAAGAAATTCAAGAAAATTCTTTGCTGTGGTCATATCTACATCAGAAAAAGAAAAGTATTCCGCTCCCGTATTTGCTATAAACAGGTATTTCATTATCTGTTTCATTTGTTCGGGCATATAGCCTGTCCATGCAGAAATATCATTTAAGGTTGCATATATCTTTTTCCTCTGGTCAACGGAAATTTTCCGACCGTCATTTAATATAACTCGGCAATCGGTAAATCCCTTTTTAACCAGAGTCTGAACATCACCGTATTTTGCTTCAATCATAAGCCGATCCCCGTTGAATGATACAATCCTGCCTTTCAGCATTTCCTTTCCTCAACCAGAGCCGTAAGCAGAAAAAGATAATTAATACTGTCACCGATTTTCTCTTCCCAGAGGGAAAGCGGAATTGATTTTCCTGCTTCCAGGTCGTTAATAAGGTCGAATATGGAAACGGTGTGTTTTGACATCATCCCGGCAAGAGCTTTTTCGGGAGTGCATCCCTGAAGCTCAGCTGCAACTTTAAAATTATGTAACCTGTCAGATCCGTCTGCATATTCTTCGGATTTCTTCAGAAGTGTTTCGATACACTTCCTGTATCGGTTTTCAACACATTTTTCAAATTCTTTTGATTTCATTCATCAGCACCTCTTTCTTTACTTGCCTTTTTCCTTTTCTCATAATTTTTCTTTCTCTCATACCTGTCAACTTCAAGCCAGGTTTTGTGAAGAGCATAAGCCATCGGTTTTTGAACAAAACTATCTTTCTTCGCTCTTTCATAATTATCATTAAGCTTTTTAATTACCGTTTGCCATCTCATCCGGCAGCACCTCTTTTAATTAAATTTGGTTTGTCTGACAACAACCGTGGTTTTATTTTAAATTAAACCTCCATATTAAGCCACTGCTTTATGCAATTAATGCATTTACAGTTTTCAGTGTCGCAATCCTGTTCAGGGCATACAAGTTTGCAGACTTCATCTATAAGTCCGCCCACACCATCAAACTTATCAATCATTTCTGCCATTTCATCAACGCTCATGGCCTTTATACGTTCAAAATTAGTCTGCTTTTTGCCGCTTATTATTTCCTGTATTTCTTTTACATTATCGTCTTTAGGTATACTCATTTCTTTTTCCTTTCTATCAGCGAAAGAGCTTCGTCAAGATTCCTGCCGGTGCTTATGTATAATTTTAAGCACTGAACCTTCGGTGTTATGGAATTCAACGGACATCTGATGCAGCTTGTTCTTTCGCAATGCTTAAATATAATCTTTCTTTTTTCTTTAACAGTCATTTTTATGTTCCTCAAGCTTACTTTTAATCCTGCAGTATGTAGCTGCATGCATTCCCTTTTGTTTTTTCAGATGCAGGTTCTGAATAGTTAGCAGTGAGGTTCCGCAGGATTTGGCAAGCCCGTAACAGCTTGCCCCCTGCTTTATCTTCTGCGAAATAATTTCACTGAGCCTATACACCAATTCCTTGTTAACCTTGCCTGATATCTCGGTAATATTCTCTTTGATAACAGGCTTGTGGTCGGGAACGTATTCCGGGCACTTAATAACATTATATGATTCTATAATCTGTCCGCTGGAATATCCTTTCAGTTTTGTCAGTGTTGCTGTCCATCCTTTTACAGGCTCAAATCTCTTTGACCAGGAACAACCGCAAACTGCGTTTTTACAGCTCCAGCATATTGTTTTGTTATCCAATTACATTGCCGCTCCTTCATCAGAACAATTAAAAATTTGACATTCACTCAAATTTAAGTTATAATATGAGTGCTTTATTGGCGTGTCTTTATAAGACACTGATTGGTCCTGTGTTGCTGCACAGGGCTTTTTTCTTTCCAATTTTTTTACACCTGCATCAATAAGCTTGTCCGCTCCCGGAGCTTTTTCAAACACTGCGGCCGCTCCCAGGAACAAAACAACCGCGGCTGTGAATATAAACAGTTCGTTCATTTTTATCTCCCTTCAGATTATTTTTCCTTGTACTTCACGGTATCTCTTTTCGCCCTTCTTCAGAACCTCTCTGCTGCCATCGTCGTTTACTATTACATAATATTCCGGATTTTCACTAACCTTAACGGGTGTGTCTGTATGTACTATGGGCATTACCGAAAGAGCGTAACGAAAGAATTTTTCTTTTACTTCATCAAACGGCCGCTCCTCACCGGTTGTTATATTAACGCAGGTTGAAGTAACTCTTATTCCGTCAATTACCAAATCGGGCATATCTGCACCGCTCCTTTCTTTAAACTTTATTAAACGCCCGCTTTGTCCTATTCCTCCGCCGGCAATTCAAGATACTTTATAAATATCTCTTTGTTTGAATACTTGCTGTCGCAGAATTCACAATGCTTTAAATCAAAAGGACAGTATTCACATGGATCTTCAATTAATTCCGCCATTTTCTCCGCAACCTCTTCAATGCTCATTTTCTTCCATTTCTCAAAATTGTTCATAATAAACCTCCTTTCCGATTATTGTTAGCTCCTCACTTAGAAAATATGTCAATATACATATCAACCTCTTCCCTCAGCTCCGCTTCGGATTTTTCTTTTGCACACTGCGCATGATAAACCATTTTCCCTCCTTTTTTAAAAATCATTACGTGATTGTTGTAGTGCTGCACAACCGTGTAACCTCTGTGTTCAACTTTTTTCACATAACCGCTCCTTTCTCAAAATATTTACATGTATCATAAGGATATCTGTTTTTTGTCCTTGGATACACACAATGACCGGCATTGATTGCAGCAAAACTTACAGAGTAAGCATATACACTTTTCCCGTAATGCTGATAAAAATGCCTGCAATTAGCACACACCTCTTCATGTTCACTTATTCCATAATATTTCACTTGTTTTCCCTCCTTTTTATATGTAACTATTTTGTTACTACAACGTTATTATAATAGTAAGCTTTAAATTTGTCAATATATTTTAGTTGTATTTTACTACTACTTTAACACTGTACATTCTAAAACTATCGTGTTATTATTATAGTAACAAAAGTTTAGGAGAGATATTATGTCAAAAAATAAAGCTGTTACACAAATTAGATTAGATGAAATAACTCATCAAAAACTCAAATTCATATCAGAAAAAAAATTACGTTCATTAAATGCTCAAATGGAATATTTTATTTTAAAAGGCATTGAACTTTACGAAAAAGAAAACGGTATTATTTCTTTGCCTGATGAAGAGTAATGTTGCTCTCGGTTACTTTTAGCCCCAAATCAATCAGCATACACATTACAGAATTTACCGATGCCCCCGTTTTATCCGCGCGGGCTTTTACTCTGTCCGCAAGTTCTTCAGACAGTCTTATTTGACTCGTATACATCTTTTATTATCCTTTCTTGTTAAATTTTGTTTGTTGTGATATAATTTGCTTATGCAAAACCGGAACTACAAAATGGAGGTGCAATAAGTATGACAAAAGAAGAAATTGCTATGCAGCTCACGATTACCGCAATTCAGCAAGATAAAATAAGTTCTGTATATAACGTAAACACTCAAAATGATGGCATCGAAAAAGACAATGCTTTTTACGCAAAACAGGTCACAGACTTCTATAACTATGTATTAGATAATATGAAAACTATCTGATAAACAAAGCCGTATATATTTCTAACATTAAACGAATATAAATTTTCTTATGTTTCGGTTTTGCAGATTCTGTTATTTCTGACAAATGTTCAAAAATTCTCATAAAAATCTCATCATATTTGGTTCTTGCCACTTTTATTCCCCTTTCTTATCTTGTTGCGGCTTCAAGTTCATTGCTTTGAACCTTTTCTTCAAAAAAATATAAATTTATTTCTTCATATTTAATTTTAAGCAATTTACTTGCTCGCATCATTTCGGTCTGCTTCCAAGGCAGACGGTTATTCATTTTCAAGGATAATCCCCTTTCAGAAAGCTTCATCGCTTCAGCGAATTTACCTTGAGTACCATAACATTCTTTTATTCTTCCTGCCAATCTTGAGTAATTAAATGACATCTTATTCACACTCCTTTCTTGTTAAATTTGTTTTGATATGATATAATTCCCCTTGAGGTGATTATAATGCTTGATAAAACATCTGAAAAAATATTAAAGTATGTTTTAAAACCTTCAGGTAAAATAATGGATTTCAACTCCCCGGATTTATACGATTTCTGCCGAGAGCTTGAAGCTGATAACTATATTGAAATTGTTTATGGTGTTAATAACACTATTGAAAGTATTACTCTGACTCCCAAAGGAAAAAGATACTTTGAAATCAGAGCAAGAGAATGCATCCGCTTCTGGGTCCCGGTTGGCATATCAGGAATAGCTCTTCTTATAGCAATAGCTTCTTTAGCCGTTGACATACTTCAATTAGGATCTTAACTCTAAAAATAAAGATACTATTGTCATTATTATTACTAATACCAGACTTACAATTGAAAACCATATTGGAAAGTCCGGATATTTTCTCGGTGCATCATCTATAAAGTCAATAACCTTATTTTTGAATTTTGATAATTTATTCATATCTTCCTCCTCAGTAAAATAATAATATTGGTGTTGTCGGTTCAAAATATTGAACCACTTACATAATAGCGTACAATTTTATTTTTGTCAATACGAAACTTCAAAATTTTGTACTTTTTTTCTTTTGCATTGACAATAAGTTCAAAATGTGATACTCTTTGGTTGAGGTGAATCCTGTGAAAAAAATACACACATCCGTTAGATTAAAGGAAATAATGAAAGAACGAAATTTAAAACAGTCAGATATTTTAAGGTTAACTAAACCTCTTTGTGAATTTTACAACGAACGTCTAGGCAAAAATGACCTTTCTCAATATGTTTCAGGAAAAACCGAACCAGGACAATACAAGTTATTCATACTGGCAAAAGCACTAAATGTTAGTGAAAATTGGCTTATGGGTTTAGACGTTCCAAAAGAAAGAACAGACAATGCCGCTCCTGATGAGAAGCCTACTGACGAGAAAAAACTCACCTCTGAAGAAACAACCATTTTAAATAAATATAACCAACTTAACGACCTCGGCCAGGATAAAGCTGAAGATTATATTGACGACCTTCTTGGAAATGATATCTATAAAAAAACAAGCAACGGAAAGGTTACAGAAATCCCCGCTTCTAAGAAAAATAAAAAGGAAGAAGAACGTCCTGCATTCTTTAAAGCGGCAAGAAAGAAAAAAGGTGCTGTAAGAGCTGCTAATGAAAATGAACCTCTGAACCGCATAGAAGACATCGACCTCGAAAACACCGAGGGAATAACGGATATAAAAGATTTGTAAAAATATAAAAAAATTATACAAAAGCCTTGACAATACGTGTTGTACGTGCTATAATATTATATGTCAGGAGGATAATAATGAAAGATAAAGAATTGCTAAAGATAATGCAACAAAATGGTTGGAAAATTGAGAGAATTAACGGTAGCCATCATATTATGAAAAAAGGCAATCAGATAGAAGTTATTCCCGTTCACGGAAAAGAGTTATCAACAGGGATTGCAAACAAAATATTAAAACGGTTGGGGTTGAAATAACACCCCGACTAACATAATATATACAGGAGGTATTAAAAATGAAAACAGTTTATCCTGCAACAATAGAGAAAATCGATAATCAGTACTGGCTTGAATTCCCCGATTTAGATGGTTGCCAAACGTGGGGAGATTCTATTGAAGAAGTTATGTCAAATGCAAACGAAGCTTTGGAAGGATACATTCTTACGTGTCTTGAAAACAAAAAAGTATTAAATAAAGCAAGTGATATAAATGATATTGCCTGCGAAGACGGTATTATAAAAACTTACATTTATTGTGATGTAGAAATAAAATCAAACAATCCTGTCAAGAAAACTTTAACCATTCCCGAATGGGTAAACGAAATCGGACTTGAACACAATATCAATTTTTCAAAAACACTTACTGATGCAATTATACATCAGTGCTGCCGGGAATAAGAGAGCATATTCTTTATTTTAATCTATATATCAAACTCTCTCTTTCAAGGGAGAGTTTTTTAATATAATAGGAAATTGCTCATTTCCTATTATATTAAAACATTGATTTGATGCCCGTGCAAAATTTTCGGCTTTGCCAAACGCACGTGGGCAAACAAAGCGTAATTGCTACAGCCGCCGCCTGCGGCGAGCGGCGCAGCTGCTTTGTTCCAAAGAAAAAATCCGTACTGCCGTTAACAGTACGGAAAAGAAGGATATGTTAAAATACTCCTTTGAACAAGTGGTATTTTAGCACATTCCTTACTTAAATGTCAAGAAAGGTGTGCCTTTATTATGGGCAAAAGAACAAACACAGACAATATGAATAAAACTGCAGCTGCTTATATACGAGTATCCACGAATGATCAGACGGAGTATTCTCCGGATGCACAGCTCAAAGCCATAAAAGCATATTGCAAAAACAACGGATATACATTAAATGCAAATCATATATACATCGAAGAGGGCAAGAGCGGAAGAAAGGCGGAAAAAAGACCTGAATTTATGAAAATGATTGGTGCTGCCAAAAGCAAGCCCGCTCCTTTCGATGTTATTCTTGTACATAAATTTGACCGTTTTGCAAGAAACAGGACCGACAGTGTTGTTTACAAATCTCTTTTGCAAAAGGAATGTAACGTCAAGGTAATTTCAATTACCGAAACTATCGAAAATGACAAATTTTCAATTATTATGGAATCTATGCTTGAAGCTATGGCCGAATATTACTCCATAAACTTATCTGAAGAAGTAAAAAAAGGAATGACCGAAAAAGCAACAAGAGGAGAACCGCTTACAATTGCGCCTTTCGGTTATAAAATGCAAAATAAGCAGCTTGTTATATCTGAAGAACAGGCTGAAATTATCAGAGATATATTTGACAGATTTCTAAAGGGTGAAGGCTATCTTGCCATAGCAAAACATATTAACTCTTTGGGAATAAAAACCAACAGAGGAAACAAATTTGAGAACCGCACTGTTGAATATATAATCAGAAATCCTGTTTACTGCGGATATATCCGTTGGAATCCTGCCGAGCGCACCAGAAGAGATTTTACACACCCGGATCTTATGATAGTAAAAGGAACACACGAACCTATAATAGATGAAATAACTTTTAATAAAGCGCAGCAAAGAGTTTCAGAAATCAAAGCAATCTGGAAACCGTACTATAAGCCGCAGTCTAAACCGTCACATTGGCTTGTCGGTCTTGCTCAGTGTCCAACCTGCGGCGGCTCAATGATAAACAGCGGAGGTTATTTTGTTTGTTCCCGCAGTATCAAGGGAACTTGCCTTACAAGAAACAGCATCCTTGCCGGTAATCTTGAAAAAATTATTCTTGCAAAGATTAAGAATGATATAGAGAACCATTCAGCAGAATCTGTCATTATATCGCCTGTTAACTTTAAACTGTCTTCAAATGTTAATGATATAAAAACAAAGCTTGAAAATGCAAAAATCAGATTGTCCAGAGTAAAGGAAGCATATGAAAAAGGTATTGACAGTCTGGAAGAATATGGATATAATAAAAGCCGTATTCAGTTGGAAATTGACGAACTTACAAAAAAACTTGAAGCAAGTCAAAACGTTTCAACTCAAAATTATTCACATAAATTAACAGAGCTTTTATCCTCTGTTTATAATATCCTTATTTCAGCCGCTCCGAATGAAGAAAAACACGCTGCAGCTGAAAAGGTAATCAAAAATATAATTTATAACAAAGCAGACAAAACGCTTAAAATTCAGTATTTTTACACAGAGAAATAATAATTATAGCAAATGCAGTACGGCGGTCCCGACGGTGAGCTTGGTGCATCGCTTCGTTATCTTTCCCAGCGCTATTCGATGCCGACCCGTGATGCCAAAGGAATTCTGACGGACATTGGTCTATCAGCGATGATTTTGCTCCTTTATACAAAGATAGGCAAAGCCTACTGAAATCAGTATGCTTTGCCATTTTCTTTATACCACTTCAAGACTCAAAATCTCTGTCCT
>CAZMHL010000012.1:0-20722 GCA_964566065.1 uncultured Eubacteriales bacterium | reverse complement strand
AGGTCTTGAGTCTTCTTTCTCAGATTACAACAATAGTAACCTTGGGAATGAAGGTTGTTGTCGGGGTGGAGCTGGGCAGAAGCAACAGGAAAGGGGCAGGTGAAATATCCGGAACATCTTTTTTCGCGATTTTTTTTCTTTCTGTAGTTTTAGGAGTGGTAACGACTTGCTTTGCAGACCCGATTTTAAGGCTGATGAATCTTGAGGGAAATCCTCTGGTTCTTGCCGGAAAATATATGAGGATAAAAACAGGTCTTTTGTTTATAACTGTCATGAAAAGCTATGTTACCGTTTTGCTTACCTGTAACGGCTATGTAAAACAGGCAAGCCTTTCAACGGTAGTAACGCAAATACTTAATGCAATTTTAGGCTGGGTGGTGCTTTACGGTCCCATAAAATTCCCTTTCAACGGAGTGGAAAGGCTTGCAATCCGTGCGGCTGTGGCTGAACTTGTGGGAATTTTAATTGCCCTTTCGGCAATAATTGACAAAAAATGTCCTTTTGCATTTAAAATAAATGTAAAAGATGCAAAAAGAATTTTAAGAATAGGCATTCCCGCTTCAATGAACGGAATAGGTTACACCTTTGGTCAGGCTGTAACAACCTCAATAATTGCAGGCTTTGGAATTGATGCGGTAAATGCAAAGGTTTATGTAAGTCAGATAACAATGTATGTTTATTATTTCAGCTCTGCCATTTCCCAGGCAACGGCAATAATAATGGGAAGATACAGAGGACGTGAGGAATTTGAAAAAATTCGCAGACTTTTCTGGCAAAGCATAAGAATGGGTATGCTTTTAAACGGTATTGCAACAGTTTCGGTATTTTTTGCAAGAAAACCGTTGCTTTCGTTGTTCACAACGTCACCCGAAATAATAAAAATTGCATCAACTCTTATGTTTATAGATATTTTTGTGCAGATAATAAGAGGTGCAACCAATGTTTCCGATCAGGCGCTTACCGCAAATGCAGACACAAAATATGTATCTGTTGTGTCAATATCCGCCTGCTGCGGAGTAACAATTCTGTTTTCGTGGCTGCTTGGTATCAAGCTTAATCTTGGAATTGCAGGCTGCTGGATTGCCTTTGTTCTTGAAGAGACTTATAAATCTTCGCTTTATATATTAAGGTGGCGAACGGGAAAATGGAAATTGAAGAAAATATAATAAACAAAAGGAACTGTAATTTTACAGTTCCTTTTGTTATTTAGGTACTATTTTTTAAGTTTGTTATCAACAACGTCGTGAAGCATTGCTGAAAATTCCTCGTAAGAAATTGAGCCAAGGTCTTCGCCTGTTCTTGTTCTTACGGAAACTGTCTGATTTTCTAAATCCTTGTCGCCTACAACAAGCATATAAGGAACCTTTTCAAGCTGTGCACCTCTGATTTTGTAACGAAGTGTGTTTGCGCTTGAATCAACTTCAACTCTGAATTTTTCGCATCTGAGTTTTCCCGCAATTTCATTTGCATAATCAAGAGCTCTGTCGGTAACGGGAAGAATTCTTACCTGTTCGGGAGACATCCATGTAGGAAGTGCGCCTGCATAGGTTTCAATAAGATATGCAAGAGTTCTTTCGTAGCAGCCGAGGCTTGTTCTGTGAATGATGTACGGAAGTTTTTTCTGTCCGTCAGCATCGTTGTAGTACATTCCGAATTTTTCTGCAAGAAGCATATCAATCTGGATTGTAACAATTGTGTCTTCCTTGCCGTAAACGTTTTTGTACTGAATGTCAAGCTTTGGCCCGTAGAATGCAGCTTCGTCAATGCCGATTTCATATTCAAGACCAAGGTCGTCAAGAATTACTCTCATTGCCTCCTGAGCTTCGTTCCACTGTTCTGCTGTTCCTTCATATTTTGCAGTATTTTCAGGATCCCACTGTGAGAAACGGAAGGTACAGTTGTCAAGAAGGCCTACTGTGCCGAGAACATATTTACAAAGGTCAAGACAGCCTTTGAATTCTTCAGCGAGCTGGTCGGGACGAAGAACAAGGTGTCCCTCTGAAATTGTGAACTGACGAACTCTGATAAGACCGTGCATTTCGCCTGAATCTTCATTTCTGAAGAGAGTTGATGTTTCACCAAGTCTCATAGGAAGGTCACGGTAGCTTCTTGCTTTGTTTAAATATACCTGATACTGGAAAGGACAGGTCATTGGACGAAGTGCCAGGCACTCTTTTGTTTCGTCATGAGGGTCGCCTAAAACGAACATACCGTCGAGATAGTGGTCCCAGTGGCCTGAAATTCTGTAAAGGTCACGTTTTGCCATAAGAGGAGTTTTGGTTAAAAGATAACCGCGTTCCTGTTCAACATCTTCAATCCATCTCTGGAGAAGCTGAATAACCCTTGAACCCTTTGGTAAAAGTATCGGAAGTCCCTGACCGATAGAGTCAACGGTTGTAAAATACTCAAGCTCTCTTCCAAGCTTGTTATGGTCACGTCTTTTAGCTTCTTCTTTGATTTCAAGATATTTTTCAAGTTCTTCTTTTGATGGGAATGCAACGCCGTAAATACGCTGAAGCATTTTGTTCTTTTCGTCACCTCTCCAGTAAGCACCTGTGCATGACAAAAGCTTAAAGCCGTTGTGTTTTACATAGCCTGTGGTGTTAAGGTGAGGTCCTGCACAAAGGTCTGTAAATTCGCCCTGCTTGTAGAAAGAAATTTCTTCGCCGTCGGGAAGGTCATTAATAAGCTCAATTTTGTAAGGCTGATCTGCCATAAGCTTTAAAGCCTCGTCCTTTGGAAGAACAAATCTTTCAATGGGAAGTCTTTCCTTGCAGATTTTCTTCATTTCAGCCTCAATTTTTTCCAGGTCTTCGGGAGAAAGTGAATTTTCAAGGTCAAAGTCGTAATACCAGCCCTCAGCAATTGCGGGACCGATAGCAAACTTTGCGCTCGGATAAAGGCGTTTTACAGCCTGAGCCATAATGTGAGAGCAGGTATGCCAGTATGTTTTGTTTGACTCGTCAGACAAAAATAAAAGTTCGTTTTCCATATTGTAAATCCTCCTATAATAAAAAATACCCCTAATGCAATTAGCATTAAGGGTGCTTAATAAACACGGTTCCACCTTAAGTTTAACTTAATTTTCTCTTTAACGCAGAATCACGGCAGGTCATTTCCTCCCTGCGGCTCCGGAGCGGTCTTCACTAAAGTCCTGCACAGACGGTTTCCAGCTACCCCGTCTTCTCTTGAGAGCTCAACTAAAGCTACTTTTTCCATCACAGCCTTTTATTTGACTTCTTTTATTATAATTCAAATAAAAAAATTAGTCAAGTGTTTTTTTGAGTACAAAATTTACGGGATTATTCCCGGTTAAACTATTGAAAAAATCAAAAGGCAGTGTTATAATGCATAGGGTAAATTTAAGGATAACTGAAAGGAAAAGGACCTATGTTAAAAGAAAAACGCGACACAGATGAATTGTTCAACTCAAAAGCCTACAAAATTTCAAGACAGTCTTACATATGGCAATGCACATTTGAATATTTTGTTTCTCTTCTTGTTACGGACGCATTCCTGGCAAAGCTTTTGTCAAATATGGGAATATCCGACTCGGTAACGGGCATAATTTCGTCCCTTGTATCCTTTGCCTTTCTGTTTCAGCTTTTTACGATTTTTATCGTGCAGAAAATAACAAATGTAAAGAGAATAAGCGTATTTTTTGACAGCTTGAGTACGCTTTTGTTTATGAGCCTTTATTTATTGCCCTTTTTATCCCTTTCCAAAGAGGTTAAAACCTTTTTGGTAATTGCGGCGGTAGTTCTTGCTTATTTCAGTAAATATCTTGTTGCATCAATAATTTTCAAATGGGCAAATTCTTATGTTGACCCGGGAAAAAGAGGCTCATATTCTGCCATAAAAGAAATGGTTTCCCTTGCAACGGGAATGATTTTCACCTTTGCGGTGGGACAAATAATTGACAGATACGAAGCACTTAACAATCTTGAGGGAGGATTTATTTTTATAGCGGCTGCAATACTTATTCTGAGCATCTGCAACTTTATCACCCTTATGCTTATTAAAGACAAAAAAGAGGAAAAAACGGTTCAGACCCCTATGAGAGAAGTTCTTGAAAACACATTGGGAAACAAGAATTTCAGAAGTGTTATAATAATGTCGGTTATTCAGTATATCGGCGTTTATATGGTTGTGGGTTTTCTGGGTACATATAAAACAAAGGATCTGCTCATGACTGTAGGAGCGGTGCAGATTATAAATATTGCGGCAAACGCCTTTCGTTTCGCTTTTTCAATGCCAATCGGGAAATATTCCAACAAAAGAGGCTTTACAAAAGGTGCAGAGCTTGGTTTTTCCATAATGGCGCTTGCTTTCCTTTCCCTTATATTCTGTAATCTTAACAGATGGTGGCTTATAATAGTTTACACAATTCTCTACAATGTGGGCGTTGCGGGAACAAATGCCAATATGATGAACATTGTTTACAGCTATGTAAAAAGTGAGTACTTCGTTCAGGCGTCGGCAATAAAAAACAGTATAAGCGGAATAGTTGGATTTTTGACTTCTCTTGTGGCAGGGAAAATTCTTTCAGCCATTCAGCAAAGAGGAAACCTGATTTTCTCAATGAGAATAAACGGTCAGCAGGTTCTGGCACTTATTTCCTTTCTGCTTATGACAGGGCTGGTGTTATATACACACTTTGTTGTTGCAAAGCAAAAGAAGATGATTCAGTAAAAAATTGTTAACTTTATAAGGTAAAATATATAATTTAAAAGAAGTATAAGGAAAGCTATATTGATTATTGCTTTCTTTTTTATATACTTTTGATTTAGAATTACTAAAAATGAAAATACTATAAAAAGCGCCATCGGATTAAAATCCAATGACGTTTTTATGTCAAATTTTAAAAGTGAAATAAGTGCTCTTGTTACACCGCAAGTAGGACATTCGGTTCCGGTTAAGAATTTAATCGGACAATTGATGTCAGTTATTGTGACAATTACGGCATAAAAGAAAACACATAAGTAAAATTTGAAACTTTTAAAAAACATTATTATAAAAGTGTCATAATTCTGTTGAAGTTTACTTCTTTGGTTTTACCCATAATTTTAAACCAGTCGATGATGGTCATAATACCGCAACAACCACAGGTTAAAAGTTTCAAAATTCCCATACCTGTATCACCTACCATAAATCTGTCAATTCCAAGAGGACCAAGGAATAATGATACAAGGAGAAGGGTAGTCGGATTTTTAAAATCCATAGCGGAAAGCAAAGAAAATTTTTCTTCGTCCATTGTTTTCAGTTTGTCCTTGAGATACATAATTTTTTCTTCAGGGAAAAACTGTTTGTTTGTCATTACAAACATATCAATTTTTTGCTGATCCATTTTAAAACACTCCTTAATATTTATTGAATAATTCTTTTTTTGATAAAATTATTCATTATATGACTATTATAGTCAAAAATATTATGAATGTCAAGAATAAATTATGCAATAATTGAATATAAGAGGTGTGACGATGAAGAATTTAAAGCTTATAAGAGTTACAAAGGATTATACTCAGTTAAAAGTGCAGATGGAAACAGGGATAAGTCAGAGCATATTATCAAAATACGAAAGAGGAGAACTTTTGCCGACAGCGGAAAATCTGATAATTTTAGCGCGTTTTTATAATACAAGTACGGATTTTATTTTGGATCTTACTGATGAAAAGAAACCGTATCCATTAAAAAAATAAGATTTTGCAGTAAACATACCGCAAAAACCCACACAACGCTTATCTAAAGTATTGTGTGGGTTTTTGTCTGATTGTATAACGAAAACCACCGGCTTAGCCGGTGGTTCAAAAAAGGCTTTTGCCGTTGAGAAATTCCGCTGCAGCGGCAGGGCAAGCTTGCGGCTTAGCCGGTAGTTATGATTTTGAGAGTGTCTTTACGAATCCTATCTTTTCTGTCGGTTTTTAATTCACAGTACATTCATAATTATAAGCCCTGCAAAGGCGCAGATCATACCAACAACACAATGGGGCGTTACCTTTTCTTTAAAGAAAATATGAGCCATCAGGGCAGAAAAAATAAGGTTTGCACCCTGAAGAGTGGGATACATCTGCACCGTTGTAAGATAGGACGCCGCAAAGGTTTTTGAAAGTGTGTTTATGTAAAGACATGCCGACATTACAAAGCACAGTATAAAATATTTTTTGTCGTGTTCTTTCTTTTCTTTTTCGGGAGCTTTTACAAACAAAGTTACAACAAGTAAAATCAGCAAAGAGAACAGATATGTGTAAAAGTTAAAAACAGATGCGTCCCCGCCGATGGTTCTTGTGTAAATCTTCTGGGAGAAGTCTGCAAGGGAAGAACCCAGTGCTCCCGCAACAAGCAGAACAACTTCAATAAAAGTCATTTTTCCCGTAAGCTTCTTATTGTAAAGGGTCATAATGTAAACGGCAATAAGAAGTATAACCATGCCAATCCACCGGGTTGCCTTGATTGGTTCGCCAAAAACAACAAGTCCGAAAAAACAGGTTCCGATTGCTCCCATCATGGTAAAAATATTTAAATACATATAAGCTTCAAAGCGGTAAGCAAACATCCAGCACACGCAAAAAGCGGTCATACACAGCGCAGACATAAGACAAACCAAAGCGGTCTTGCTGTCAATTGCCAAAGAAGAAAATCCGCTTAAACCTGCCGCACCAAAGCCAATAAGAGTGCAAAAAAACATTCTTACAATGTTAACGGATAACACCTCTTTAAAAGTGTTTGCACCGTTGCTTATCAGCTTTCCGCAGAAGCCCTTAAACAGTCCGCTCAGCAGGGCAAAAACAAGATAAATGCAGCCTTTTACCATTTTTTTGGACCTTCTCCGCAATCGGGTACATCAAGAGGAACTGAGCCCTGCTCAATTGATTTGATTGCAACAAGTCCCGGAATTGTGTATCTTGCGGCTTTCCATGCATTTACAGGCGGAAGCTTGCCTGTTGATGCCGCTGTGCAGAAGTCATCAATCAAGAACTTGTGACTGCACATGTGTCCGCTTACAATTTCGTCATATTCTTTCGGCAGTCTTGCGGCTTCAGCATCCTGAACAGGTGACGGGTCTGCCCATTGCCATTCGCCGTTTGCAACCTTTTCCTTGAAGCCGGGCTCGTCTTTATGAAGCGTCATTTCTTTTGGATTACAATAATCCGATACGTCCTCAAGGTCAACGTTCTCCTTGCCGTCAATCCAGTTTTTCTTAACCATAATGTGCTGAGCGTTGCTGAATTCGTAGCTTCCTTCGGTGCCGTAGAGAGCGGAAATGTACGAACTCGGCTTGTTCCATCCAAAGGTTCTTGATTCTGTTACTCTTGCAATACCGCCGTTTGCAAGCTCCATAAGAACATACTGATTTGTATATTCGTTGTCCCACTGATTTTTTCCTTTGCCGAATTTGGGGTCGCCCGAAGAATCTTTTGTTCCCATACCCGTAACCCTTGTTACATAAGAGTCAACAGCAGATAAAATCATACCTGTTGAATGGGTCGGGTAGAAAAGCGGGGGCATACCTCTCTGGTCTTCTTCTTTTCCGTAGGAAATTGAGTCAATGTGATGGTAGTACTGTGAAGCACCGTAGAGAAAATTCCCGAACTCACCTTTTGAATATCTTTCTCTGCAGAACATTGCACAAGGGTAGTAATAACAGGTTTCACCCATCATATAAATAAGCTTCTTTTCTTCGCAAAGTCTTACAATTTCCTGACATTCTTCAATCTCTGTTGCCATAGGAACAGCAGAGTAAACGTGTTTACCTGCTTTAAGCGCCTTAATTACAACCGGACCGTGAAAATGTCTCTGTGTGAAGTTCGCAATAGCATTTATATCTTTTCTTTCAAGAACCTCTTCAAAGGTATCAATAATTTCAACATCAAATTTTTCGGAATATTCCTTTGCTTTTTCGGGGATAAGGTCACAGACATAAACCTTTTCAACAGCAGGATGTGCTTTCATAAGCCCCACGAAATGCTTTGCAAATCTTCCGCATCCTACAAAGCATACTGTTAATTTTTCGCTCATTTCAACTCCTCCTTAATCTTAAAACATTATATCATTATACTAAACTTCAATAAATGGAATAAACATACCTTCGCTTGTGTTTTTTATACTTTTTATTTTAAAACAAAACGAAATAATGCGGTTGAAAAGCGAAGATGTTTGTGCTAAAATGATTTCAGAAGGTGATTTTATGCTGATAGGAAAAACAGATCCTTTTGTAAGAAAAGTGGTACGGGGACTGTTAAATAAACATTCTAAAAATGATATACACACCTGGCTTCAGACTCCCGACTGCAGACTTTTTTACATTGTAAAAGGCAAGGGTAAAATGGTTATTGAAGATAAAACCTATGAGTTAAAGCCCGGCTGCTGCATACTTTTTCAGGGCGGAACGAAATACATCTGGCAGACAGACGATGCCGAGGGAGTTACCTACATTGCGGTAAATTTTGACTATACGCAAAATCACAGCCATCTTAAAAAATCCTATCATCCATACCATTCGGAAAATTTTTCCGATGATAAAATTCTTGAAAAAATTGAGTTTGAAGACAGCATTGAGCTTAACAGCCCTGTTTATCTTGAAGATATGACAGTAATGTCTGAAAGAATGCATCTTCTTGCAACGGAATTTTTAACCGGCGGAGAATATGTACAGGAGCTTTTGTCCTCTGCACTTAAAAGCATAATAATTAACATAGTAAGAATAATGAGAACTCACAGAATTAAAGTGGACAACAGGAGTGTTGACGTTGTAAGAAGAATAATAGAGTACATTCAGAATAATTATAATAAAGAACTTAAAAATGAAACAATAGGTGAACTGTTTCATTTTAACCCCTTATATATAAACAGAATTTTCAAAGAGCAGACGGGCGTTCCTATACATAAGTTTATAGTGAATTACAGAATAAGCATTGCCTGTGAGCTTCTCGGGACGGAACAATATCCCGTAAACGAAATTGCGGCTATGGTGGGATTTAACGACATTCCTCATTTCACAAAGACCTTTAAGGCTTACAAGGGCAGGACACCTAAAGAATACAGGAAATGAAAAAATCTCCCGACGGGAGATTTCAAGAAAAAGCAGAAAAGGCGGTAAATTCCTAAAATTTGCAATGCTTTTACAAAAAGCAGAATTGTTCCCCAACAAAATACAAAAACAAGAAAATTACGATAAAAGTTTTAAAAAAAACACACCTTAACTGCTTTTCTGTTTACATTTAGCAGTATAGCATATTTTACGGTTCTTTGCAACATAAATCGACCGACATCAATCGACATCAAGTTGACAAAAGCTGTTGAAATCAGTTGTTTTTTATGATAATATAATTGGTGGTGATAAATATGAGAAAACTTACTACGGGCGAAAGAATTAAAGACCGCAGAAAACTCCTTGGCATAAATGCGGGAGATATTGCGGAAATTCTCGGTATAAATGTAGCCTCTTACTATAAATATGAAAATAATTCCACAAGGAAAATTCCTGCGGAAACTCTTATAAAAATTGCACAGATTTTAAACTGCACTCCCGAGTTCCTGGCGGGTCACGAGCTTGACGACGACAAGGAGCTTAAAGCCTTGTTTCTTCAGCTTTCAAGTGAGGACAGAGAAAAAATAATCAGACAGATGAGAAACATGGTTAAAAAATACTCCGTGCCATTCTTTATAGCGGCAAGAAAGAAAAAGGATGCAGAAGCGAAAGGAAAGCCAAATGCAAAGCTGAACCGCATAGAAGATATTGACCTTGAAAACAAAGAAGGAATTACGGACATAAAAGACTTATGATGAAAGCTTACGGGAAGTACGCCCAGGAACGGAATGGTGCCTGGAAAGCACTTATAGATTGTGAAATAGATTACCTGCCTGTTGATGTGATAAAAATCGCATACAGAAACAAAATAAGAATTTACAGAAACTCTGAAGAGAACGTTCTTGAACCGGATGAGATGGGTGCTTGTGTAGGCAAACAAGGACATTGGGGCATTGTATATGACAATACGGTGTGCAATCAAGAAAGAAGATACACCGTTGCCCATGAACTGGGACACATCTTTTTAGGTCACGATCTCAAGTCTTCGAGAAAAGATGAAGTTCTTGAGGCTGCTGCCGATTCCTTTGCACAGAAGCTGCTTACTCCTCTTTGCGTTTTAAAGGAGCTTGGAATCACCGATAAATATGAAATAGCAAAGCTGTGCGATGTTCCCGACTGGGTTGCCGTAAAAAGAGCTGCAAGACTTAAACAAATGATACAAAGAGGAAAATTTTATACAAGTCCTCTTGAAACGCAGGTAATGGAGACGTTTGGGAGGTTCATAGAAAGAGAACAACAAAGAAAAACGGGTTTGTGATTTTCACAAACCCGTTTTGTTTTCTATTTTAAAAATCCGTTTACAATCTGTTCTTCGGCTTCCTGTTCGGTAAGACCCAAGGTCATTAATTTAATAATCTGTTCGCCTGCAATTTTACCGATTGCCGCTTCGTGGATAAGACTTGCATCAATGTGGTTGGCACTTATCTCGGGAATTGCAGCAACAGAGGCGTTGTCCATAATAATTGCATCACATTCGGTGTGACCGCTGCACACATTGTTTCCTTTAATGTTTGAGTAGAACACCTGGTGAGAGGTATCCTTTGCGACTGAACGGGAAATAACGTTTGCACTTGAGTTTTCGCCGTTTAATTCAAGAGTAAAGGAGGTTTTGGCAAACTGTTTCCCGTGAGTCATAATCTTTTCTTTAACAATCATTGCAGCATCGTTTTTAAGATAAGCTTCTGTAACTCTGTCGGTGGAATCAATGCCTTTAATCTGGGTTGATTCCATTTCCATATATCCGCCGTCGTCAATGTAAACAACGGTTGTGGGGTTCATAACGTTTTCGCCGTTTCCGTCACCCTCGCCGTAGTGCTTTTCAACATATTTTACCTTTGAGTTTTTGCCGATGTGGAAGGTGTGAATTCCCGCGTGACCTGATTTTTCATCACCGCCGTTGTGGATTCCGCAGCCTGCAACAATAACAACGTCGCAGTCGTCGCCAATGTAAAAATCATTGTAAACCAGTTCATCAAGTCCCGTCTGACTTAAAATTACGGGAATGTGAACGCTTTCTTTTTTCGTTCCCGGCTTGATAATAATGTCAATGCCGTCCTTGTCGGTTTTTGTTACTATGTCAATATTTTCGGTCGTATTCCTTGAAACGCCCTTGCCGTTGGCTCTTATGTTATAGGCACCGGCAGGAATTTCGTGAAGGTCTGCAACTTCTTCCAAAAGCTTCTTCTGTATGTTATCCAATTTATTTATTCCTTTCTGGCTGTATTTTATGTGTCGCACACGGCGTGCCGGGTCGTCACGCCCTACATCGCAGGCTTTTCCTTAATCTTGGGTTTTGAACAAATAATGTGTGCTTTATATTATAATTTGTCAGATAAAGTCTTGCATACATCGCTGCTTCCCAAAAGCTCCGGAAGGATTTCATCCTTTGAGCCTGTCTTGGTAACGCTTCCGTTTGCCACAACAACAACCTTGTCCGCAATGTTAAGAATTCTTTCCTGGTGGGAAATAATTAAAATACTTCCGCCCATTTTTTTGTGCATTGATTCAAAAACTTTAATAAGGTTATTAAAGCTCCAAAGGTCAATGCCTGCTTCAGGCTCGTCAAAAACGGAAAGCTTTGTGCCTCTTGCAATAACCGTTGCAATTTCTATTCTTTTAAGCTCACCGCCCGAAAGGGAAGCATTTACTTCTCTGTTAATGTAATCTCTTGCGCAAAGACCAACCTCTGAAAGGTAGTTGCAGGCTTCCGTTACGGAAATGTTCTGTCCTTTGGCAAGGGAAATAAGGTCTTTAACGGTAATTCCCTTAAAGCGTACAGGCTGCTGAAAAGCAAAGCTTATGCCTTTTTTCGCTCTTTCAGTTACAGAAAGATTGGTAATGTCCTCACCGTCAAAAATAATTTTTCCCGATGTGGGCACTAAAATTCCCGCAATGATTTTTGCAAGTGTGGACTTACCGCCGCCGTTAGGACCGGTAATTGCAATAAATCCGCTTTCTATTTTAAGATTAACGTCTTTTAAAATTTCCTTTTCGACTCCGTCGGTTTCAACCCTGTAGCCGATGTTTATGAGTTCAAGCATTTTTTCCTCCGTACTAATGTTCTTCTTTATAGTATACCTCAAAAGTCATATAAAATAAAGTATATAAATAAAAATTATTTTCTGTTCGGGAATTTAAGCGCAGTTGTTATCATGACGTTCATTCCGATTGGGAAGCAGTCTGTGTCAACAACAAAGTGCTCGTTATGGCTGGAATAGTGCGGTGCGCCCGGTGTGTGCCGCAATGCGGAAGTAAACTCCCGGAACCTTTTCCCAAAGAAAGAAAAGTCTTCTCCGCCCATGCTGAGTTTGCCGGGAATGTTCGCTTTTTCTTCGCCGTAAAGCTCGGGGTGTGCATAAAGATGCTGACAGTGCTTTATCACGGTATCTTTATATTTATCAATTAAATTGCTTATACGTTCTCTCGTTATAACAACACTTTCCTTTTACAGTCTTATTACAGTATACCGCAAATTTTCCATAAAATAAAGACCTATTTGTGTAGAATTGCACTTTTTTTTAAGAAATTATTGTGACTTGAGGCCGGTTCAGAACAATCCGTTGTTTTGATTTACACAATTTATATTGACTTTTTTTCTGAAAGTGGTACAATAATAGGGTTAAAACTTAAAGAGGAGCGGAAGCACTCTGATAAAAAGGAGATGTTTTAATGCTTATAGTTGTAAGACACGGGCAGAGTGTTGCCAATCTGGAAGGGAAATATGCAGGTCATTATAATACACCGCTTACGGATGCCGGCAAGCTTCAGGCAGAAAAAAGCGCAGAGTATGTTGCTGAAAAGTACAAAATAGATGCTGTTTTTTCAAGCGACCTTGACAGAGCTTATGAAACCGCAAAGGCACTTGGCGATAAAGTGGGCATTGAGGTTGTTAAATCAGCGGAAATAAAAGAAATTTTCTGCGGCACCTGGGAAAATATGAAGGTTACCGATGTTGCGGCAGAATATGAAGAAGATTACAAAGTATGGGTAAACGATTTTTGTAATTGCAGACCGACAAACGGAGAATCCGTAAAAGAACATTACGAAAGAATTGTTCGTGCATTTGAAAAGCTTGCAAAGGAATATGCGGGCAAAACCGCTTATGTTGCAACTCACGGAACACCTATAAGGGTTCTTATGGCTGAAACCTGCGGTGCGGGACTTGAAAAAATAGCCGAAGTGCCCTGGGCATCAAATGCTTCTCTTACATTTATTGATTATAAAGACGGAAAGCTTGTGGCAGGAAAAACAAGCTTTGACGACCATCTTGCAGAAATGAAAACCCAGGTACCCAAAGGAGTATAACCTTTGGGTACTTAAAATTTAAAGGTGATTTTATGTCTGAAAAACTAACGGGGAAAATTTACAGGCTGTGTGTTGCCTTTGAAGAATCCGAAAAGGCAATTTTAACCCTTGATTCAATTCAGCTTTGCGGAGTGGGAAGATACGGGAGCGGAATAACAGACGTTGAGGAATATCTGAAAACGGTTGAAAGATAAGAAATCTTAAACCCGATACAATAATAACCTCTCACGATTTTGTGCCTTACGGCTGCCTTGCAAAGGGAGAAAAACGGAAGTGCTTTTGATTGCCGCTAATTAAGCTTGTGAGATGTTTTAATCAACTCTTTTTTGTATTTATAGGGAGTACAGCCGTAGGCTTTTTTAAAGCTTGAATAAAAATAACTTTCGGAGGGGAAATGCACAAATTCCACAATTTCGGAAATTGTACTGTTTGTGTACTTCAGAAGAATGCAGGCTATACTGAGCCTTTTCTCGGTCATTAATGCAGAGAGCGGCTTTTGGTAGTTTTTAACAATTATGCGTGATGTCTGCTTGGTGCTCAGGTTAAGTGCATTGGCAACTGTTTTCAAATCGATGTCGTTCTGAAAATAATTCACGATGTTTTCAATTTCTGCAAGGTAACTTTCTTTGGCAGAAGGCGTTGTTTTCTTTTTTGCTTTTGCATTCAGCTCGTAAAGCTTGTAAAAAACAATTTTAAAAAAACATTCTGCAATCTCGCCGGGAAAATTGCTGCCGAGAAAAAACTGACGGGAAAAATCTTCAATATATTGCATAAGCGACGGATTGGTTTTAAGCTTAAAAGGCTGTGACATAGCAGAAAAATTATTGATAAAACGTGCAAAGTCACCGGTTCCTTTTGCACATTTGTAGGAAAAAAGAATTCTGTGATCGTCCTGCCTGAAGGAATGGTGATTTAAATTTGGCGGAATGCACAAAGCACAGTTTGTGTATTCCGTTGCTTTTCCTTCGGAAAAAAGAGTAAGAGCATTTTCTTTTATGAAAAACATTTCATAAACCGGATGGCAGTGCTGATAATTTATAGTGGAAACAAAGTCTGTTTTCGACAGGTTGCAAGAGTCTGAAAAAGACACATCAACGGTAACCGTTACAGTCGCATCTTCAATTTTGAATTTATAGGTTTTGGAGGTTTTTTTGTTCAAATCGTTAGCCTCTTTTCTGTATATTGTCTTTTACATTATAAAATGTGTGCCCGTTTCATTCGATGCACCGCAATTTCGCAGGGATTGTGTGAATGATTACGTATGCAACAATTATAGCTTACAAAAAATAAAAATGCAATGAAAACTGCAAAAAAAGGACATAAATAAAAATAATTGTTCTTATGAAACATTGCAAAAGCATTAATTGTTTGCTAAAATTACTGTAAGAATTTTGTATTACACTACAAAAAATGGACAAAGGTGAGAGTGAAATTATGAAAGTTAAAAATTCAAGTATTATTTATGAAAATCCGTTGCCTCAGTTACGCAGCAGACATAGTTTTTTCCCTAATCTTGTTGAACTGAAAAACGGCAGACTTGCGGCAGTTTTTGCCATAGGTGAAGCTTTTGAAAGTGTGGACAGCGCAAGCTGCATAGCTTTTAGTGATGACGGCGGAAAAACCTGGTCTGCACCAAAGAGGATGTTTGACCTTGGCGAAAAAGAAAGTAAACTTACCGACTACTGCAAGGCAACAGCTCTTAAGGACGGCAGAATTGTGGCGCTTGGTTATACATATTTAAGAGAGAATCCCGAGCTTCCTATTGGTAATCCTCAGACAGGCGGATTGCTTGATGATTTCGTTTTTTATTCAATTTCTGAAGATAACGGCGAAACCTGGAGCGAAATGAAAGAAATAAAATGCGCATGGGGACCTCATGTCGAAGCATCATCTCCTATTGTTGAATTGCAGGACGGAACCTGGATTACACCAATTACCGGTTTCCCCGACTGGGAGGGAAAACTGCACAGCAGGCTTTGCGGCAGAGCACTTTGCTCAAAGGATAACGGTAAAACCTGGAATGATGATTCAATATGTATGGAATTTGAAAATGACAAAGTAACTTGCTATGAGCAAAGAATGTGTCAGCTTGATTCGGGCACAATTATCTGCATCGGCTGGAATGAGGACACACAAACCGGTGAGCGCCTTGCAAATCATTACACCGTATCCTATGACAAAGGCAAAACCTGGAGCAAGCCTGAAAGTACAGGAATAAAAGGACAGGCATCTTCTCTTTGTGCTCTGGGCGGAGAAAAATTCCTTGCTCTGCACGCAGTCAGAAGAGATACCGACCGTCCGGGTGTATACGGATATATTGTTGATTTTTCAAAGGGAAAATGGGACATTGAAGAAGAGACTCTTTTGTGGGAACCAAATACTCCCGTAATTAAAGCGGCACACATGGCTGAAATTTTTGCATTTTTGAAATTCGGTCAGCCAAGTGCAATAAAACTCAAAGACGGCGATCTTATGATGTCACACTGGTTTGCCGAAGACGGACAGTACAAAACTGTTGCCACAAGAATAAAACTTTAAAAAGTAGGTGGAAAAATGATTTCCTGTACAGAATTTATCCCACTTTACAGCGAATTTTTCAAATATCTTGAACAAAAAGGCGGACATGATGCGGTTATGCAGTTCTGGTATCACATATCGGATTACAGCATCGGAGATTTGTCAAATCCCAATTCTCTTGCTTACAAATGTGAAAAGCTCGGCGGGTTCGGGGGCGGACTTGCCTATTGGGGTCATACCCTTACCGAGGAAGCCTGCGACCTTTTTAAGATTATTGACGAAGAAAAAAGATTTATTTTTGACCATATGCGCCACTGCCCTTCTAAAGGAATGCTTAACGAATTGAAGCATGTGGAGCCTTATTACGACTACTGTGAGCACTGTAATGTGATATATCAGCGAGTTCTTGATAATTATGGAATGGTATATGAAAGAGACCATTCAAAAATTGATAATGCGGAATGTACTTCTCTTCTTTACGAGGCGGGAAACAGACCGGATATTGATTTTAAAAATCTCACAGAGGAAAAACTTGAAGCACTCAGAAGCGAAGGTGCGGAAATTGTGGATATGAAAACAGAGGATAACAAATATCTTCACAGAGATTTTCATCTTCTTGGCGATCTTGCTCTTAAGTACTGCGGTGACACATACGGCGAGGAATGTGTAACAGAATTTCTTACCGAATACACAAAAAATTATTTTTCACCTCAGATTGATGACATAAAAAAACGCGGATTTACCGCAATAAAAGAATGGCTTGAAGACGTATATAAACGTGAAGAAGCGTCAGATGTTTTAAGTGTTGAAATTTCACAAAAGGAAATGAAGGTCAGCATTTCACAGTGCCCTGCCGTCAAATATATGCACTCTTTGAAACAGGAGCCTTCCGAGTACTACATAGAAGAAACCAGAACATTGTATAAAACCATTGCCGATGCCTGTAATATTACCTTTAAAATGGAATATTATCATCCCGACGGCAGAACAAGTTTTAAATTCTGCAATAAATAAGAAAAAGCTCCGCAAGGTGAAGTGTTCCTGAGGACACTTTCTGAAAAACATAAAACCTCTCAAAGGCTTAATAAAGCATATTTGAGAGGTTTTATTGTATAACGAAAACCGCCGGGTGTCCTGTAGGACACCCGGCAAACGGCGAAGCTTTTGTACTATTGTTTATTTATTGTAAACAGCAGGTCACCGTTTAAGATTGTTTTCTTTTCATAGGAGGGGACAACCGCAGAAAAATCGGCAGCGTTGCAGATTACAACCGGAGTAATAACCGAATATCCTTCTTCGTGAATGTTCTTAATGTCAAATTCTGCAATAAGGTCACCTTTTTTAACGTTGTCGCCGTTTTTGACGTGAACTTTAAAATGTTTACCTTTTAGATTCACGGTGTCAAGGCCCATATGAATAAGAAGTTCAACTCCGTCATTGGTTGTAATGTTAATTGCGTGTTTAGTTTCAAAAACATTTTCAATTTTCCCGTCTGCAGGGGCATAAACCTTTCCGTCTTCCGGTTGAATTCCAATGCATTCACCAAGAATTCCCTCTGAAAAAACGTCATCGGGGATTTCTTTCGGAGGAACAATTTTGCCATTCATAGGAGAAAAAACGGAAAAGCTTTTGCCCCGGTTTTCCCCGATTTCGGCTTTTACAGGTTCAGCTCCCGATTTGAGGAATTTTTCCAGGTCGGATTTTACAACCGTTACAATCGGTCCGTAAATAACCTGAACACCCGTTCCTTTTTTAACAACACCAACAGCACCGCTTGCCTTTAAGGTGTTTTCGTCAACGGGAGCAGGGTCTTTAACGGTTATGCGAAGTCTTGTTGCACAGCAGTCGAGGTCGCGGATGTTATCTTTTCCGCCGAGTCCCGAAACAATTAAAGCCGAACGTTCATCCGTTGAACCCTTGCTTTTCTTTTCGTTTACGTCTGTTCTCGTATAAAGCTTTGTTTCCCCAAGGTCTTCACGTCCCGGTGTCTTGTAGTCAAACTTCTTGATAAGGAATTTGAAGAGAAAATAGTAAATAACAAAATATGCAAGACCTATCCATATAATGTTAATCCAGTCGGTTTTGGCATTCCCCTGAAGAACACCGAACAGAAATAAGTCAATAAGACCGCCCGAAAAGGTCATACCTACACCAACATTAAAGATGTGTGTAAGCATATAGGAAAGACCTGCAATAACCGAGTGAATAGCATAAAGAAGAGGAGCGACAAAGAGGAATGTGAATTCAATCGGCTCGGTTATACCCGTAAGCATAGAGGTAAGAGCGGCAGAAAGAAGAAGTCCGCCCGCAACCTTTTTCTTTTCGTCCTTTGCACAGTGGTACATTGCAAGTGCCGCGCCCGGAAGACCGAAAATCATAAAAGGGAATTTACCTGACATAAATCTTGTGGCTGATACGGCAAAATGTTCAACAGAAGGGTCGGAAAGCTGTGCAAAGAAAATATTCTGCGCTCCCTCCCACATCGTTCCCATAATTTCCATACTTCCGCCAACGTTTGTCTGCCAGAAAGGCAGGTAAAAAACGTGATGAAGTCCGAAAGGAATTAACGCTCTTTCGGTTAAACCGTAAATCCAGGTGCCGATGTATCCTGAATTCTGTACCAGTGCCCCCACATAGGTGATGGCTGTCTGAATAGGCGGCCAGATGAAAAACATTAAAATACCTACAACAAGATAAACCGCCGATGAGATAATTGGCACAAAACGTGTTCCTCCAAAGAATGAGAGCACCTGTGGCAGACGGATGTTGTAAAAACGGTTGTGAAGTGCCGCTGTACCAAGACCTACAATAATGCCGCCGAAAACACCAAGCTGAAGAGAATTGATGCCCATAACAGCCGTCATGGAGCCATTTGCAAGATGCTCTGCAACACCGGTTGCACCGTAACTGTTTTGCGCCATTGCACCGATTGCGGCGTGCATAACGAAGAAAGCGATTGCACCTGCAAGTGCCGCAACCTCTTTTTCCTGCTTTGCCATACCGATTGCAATACCAATTGCAAATATCAGAGGCAGATTTGCAAAAACAATGTTACCGCAGGCGTTAAGCACCTGCAGAATTGCATTTATGGGTGTGCCCGGACCCATAATGCCCATAAGCCCGTAAGCATTAAGCATTGTTTCGTTAGTGAAAGCACCGCCTATGCCGAGAAAAAGACCTGCTATGGGCAGAATTGCAATGGGAAGCATAAATGAACGTCCTACCCTTTGCAGAACACCAAAAATTTTATCTTTCATAAAAATTTACCTTTCTTAAAGATTTTACCCGTAGTTTTACCAACTTTTGAAAAAATATAAGCGGAGCGAAAAAGTTTCTTTTTCGCTCCGCTGTTGCGTTCGGCAATTCTATATTCTGTTGAAAAAATTATACACGGTTCTTGAAATTTCTGCAAAGGTTGAATGGATTTCAAAGCCTTTGAAATCGGTTACGCTTATGCAGATTATGTAATCGCATGCAGGGGAATAAACAATTCCAACGTCAAGCTCAACCTTTGAATTTTCTCCCGTTTTGTGTGCAACTGCCGTATCTTTCGGGAGATAAGCAGGGATTTTGTGGTTAAAGGTCTGATTTTTCATTATTTCAAGCATTTTTTCATCTGAAGTTTCAGACACAAGCTCGCCATTGTACAATTGCTTTAAAATTTTTGCACAGTCTGCAACAGAGGTTGTGTTAATGCCGCTGCCGGGACCGCTTAAATCGTAAAGAGGATGCTCTTCCTGCGTGTCAGTGCAGTTATTTTTATGAGCAAACTCGGTAACAACTTTCGCACCCCTGACAAAGTTTCCGTCGCCAATGGCTTGAACAATTTCATTTGAAGCACTGTTTGAGCTTACGGTTATCATTTCATAACAGGTGTCGTAAAGTCTTTCTGTTATGGCAATACTGCCTTTTTCCTCTTCATCAAAAAGTGTTGCCATATTAAACATTTTTATAACACTTGCCGCATGCACGTTTTTGTTGTTTATCTGAACAACAAAGTCACGCTCAGGTATTTCAATGTGTACCGACCAGTCGCCTTTTGCAGTATCTGTTATTTCAAGTATTTTATTTTTAAGTTCTTCTTCGCTGTACGCCTCGGGCATGGGCATTGTTTTCATAACACTTGTTGAAAAATTCCCCACAGGCTCTGATTTACCGCAACCTGAAACAATAAAACAAAGAAGCAAAACCGAAAAGACAAGAACCCTCTTCATATTTTTCTCCTGAATTCTGATAAATATATTGTACAGTTTTGCAGGAATTTTGTCAATGCCATAAAAAAGACATCTTCCCGATGTCTTTTTTATGGAGCTGGTAATGCGGCAAATCCGCTTTGCGTATTTTCTGCTTGACGACCCAATGGCTGAGCCATTGGGTACCCGTCTGCGCACCACTCGCCTGAAAACGATTATCAATCGTTTTTTTTACGGCTCGTGCGCTCTTATCGTTCAAGTCACATTTCCAACAAAAAAAACATCCTCACGGGATGTTCTTTTGTGGAGCTGGTAATGCGACTTGAACGCACGACCCCTTCATTACGAGTGAAGTGCTCTACCGACTGAGCTATACCAGCAAATATGATGAGGAGAAATTTCCTCATTATACGAAAAAAGACTAATTTCAAATTAGTCCTCTTTTGTTTTGGATAACTTATATAAGCCTGAAGGCGTAATTATATAGCACGCTGAACTTTTCCTGAACGGAGACATTTTGTACATACGTTCACTGTTTTCTTTGTGCCGTTAACAACAGCCTTAACCTTTCTTACATTTGGTTTCCATGTTCTGTTTGTTCTGATATGTGAGTGAGAAA
>CAZMHL010000011.1:0-20781 GCA_964566065.1 uncultured Eubacteriales bacterium | reverse complement strand
TTCAAATACTCCCATAGGTCCGTTCCATACAACTGTTTTTGCATCTTTGATAGCATCTTTGTAAAGAGCAATTGTCTTTTCGCCGATGTCAAGACCCTGCCAGCCTGCTTCAATTCCGCCTCTTTCAACTGTTTTCTTTTCAGCATCGTTGTCAAATGCCTTAGCAACAACTGTGTCAACGGGAATTAAGAGGTTAACGTTTTTAGCTTTTGCTTTTTCAAGCATTTCTTTTGCATATTCAACATAGTCTTCTTCAAGAAGAGAATCGCCTACTTCTTCGCCGAGAGCTTTCATAAATGTGTAAGCCATACCGCCGCCGATGATAAGTGTGTCAACCTTTTCAAGAAGATTGTTGATAACTGAAATTTTTGAAGAAACCTTTGAACCGCCGAGAATAGCAACGAAAGGTCTTACAGGGCTGTTAACTGCATTTCCGAGGAATTCGATTTCTTTTTCAATAAGAAAACCGCAAGCAGCATTACCGATTTCTGTTGCAACACCAACGTTTGAACAGTGAGCTCTGTGAGCTGTACCGAAAGCGTCGTTTACAAAGAGGTCTGCAAGTGATGCGAGTTCTTTGCTGAATGTTTCAACATTCTTTGTTTCTTCTGCTCTGTATCTTGTGTTTTCAAGAAGAACGATGTCTCCTTCTTTCATTTCTGCAACTGCTTTTTCAGCATTTTCGCCAACTACTGCAGCGTCTGCAGCAAAAATTACTTCTTTACCGAGTTTTTCCGAAAGTTTCTTTGCAACAGGTGCAAGTGAAAGTTCAGGTTTTGGTTCTCCCTTTGGTTTACCCATGTGTGAGCAAAGAATAACCTTTGCGCCGTTTTCTGCAAGGTATTTGATTGTAGGAAGTGCACCGTCAATTCTTGTTTCGTCGGTGATTTCGAGGTCTTTGTTAAGAGGAACGTTGAAGTCACATCTTACAAGAACTCTTTTTCCTGCAACCTGCAGGTCTTTTACTGATTTTTTGTTCATTAAAAACAACTCCTTATATATGATTAATTTTTTGTTTCAAAAATTAGTGAATAGTTAAGAGTTAAAAATTAATGCGGAAACTCTGCAAGCGGAGTTTCTTCCGTTTCTCTTATCTCTTATCTATTATCTGCGAAAAAATATCATTTCTTCGCAATAATCACCCCAAAAGCTCCGGGACCTGCGTGACAACCGATTACAGAGCCGACAATCGCCTTGTTTGTAATATTTATGCCGTTTCTGTCTGCAATTTCCTGCAGTTTTTCAAGCTTGTCAAAGTCGTCGGTAGTTAAAATCGTAACTCTGTAATCAGAAAGTCCTTCAACTTCCTTTTTGAAAAGTTCTTCAATTTTAAGCATAAGCTTTTTTTCGCCCTTAACCTTGTCAAAGGCACCAACCAGACCGTCATTTACCTTTAAAACAGGTCTTATGTCAAGCATTCCGCCAATCACGGCAGACATTGTGCTTATTCTTCCGCCTTTTTTAAGATAGTCAAGGGTTTCAACACCAAAGTAGGTTTCTGTGTTTTCAAGAATTTCGTCAAGCTTTTCAACAATTTCATCGGCACTCATTCCGCCCTCTGCCATATCCACAGCACGAATTACCGCATCGCCGTAGCCGTAAGAGAACATTCTTCCGTCTACCAGATGAACCTTCTTGCCTGTTTCATCTTCAACAATAGCTTTTGCAATATTTGCATTATTATAAGTTCCGCTTGCCTTTGATGAAAGACCGATGTAAATAAGCTCGTCGGCATTTTCAAGTTCTTCTTTAAATGCATCTTCAAATTCCGCAGGTGTAATCTGTGCAGTTTTCGGAAATGCATCAGTTTCTCTTAATTTTTTGTAAAATTCTTCTTCTGTAATGTCATATTTGTCTTTAACATAGTTCTCACCGTCAAGGGTAAGCTTGAACGGGAGTACTCTTATATTCTTTTCTTTGGCAACGTCAAGAGGTAAATCACTTGCGCTGTCGGTTAATATTTTAATTTTGCTCATATTCTTTCCTCCAACTTCCAAGTATACCATATTTTTGTCCTTTTTTCAATATAATAAAAGCATTTTTTGGTTTTTTTATTGTTATTTTTAAAATTAAATGGTATACTTTTTTCAAGAGGTGAGTTTATGAAATTTTCAATCGGATATTTTATGCCCGATATGTACGACTGCACATCGGACATAATAAAAGACTACAAAGACTCCATAAACGAGGTTTACTTTTCCTACGCCGAAGAGCCGGGCGGACGCTCTGCCGTTGCACCCCTTTCCGACAGTGAGCACGAAGAAAAAAAGGCACTTCAGCTTGAGGAACTTACATACATTTCAAAAGAGTTAAAAGTAAAAACCGCCCTTTTGTTCAATGCAAACTGTTACGGCGGTGATGCCATTTCAAAAGCTCTTGAAAAAAGAGTTATTGACAAAATCACTTTTTTAAAAAAAGAGCTTGACCTTGACTCGGTTACCACAACCTCGCCTTTTATTGCAAAGATAATAAAAAGAGAATTTAAAGATACAATAAAGGTAAGAGCGTCGGTGAATATGAGGGTCGGCACCATAAAAGCAATGGAATATTTAACCGACTTTGACGGATTTTATATGCAAAGGGAGTTTAATCGCGATTTTGACAGAATCAGGCTTTTGAAAGACTGGTGCGGCAAGAACGGCAAAACCCTGCATCTTCTTGCAAACAGCGGTTGCCTTAAAGAGTGCTCCTATCAGACCTTCCACGACAACACCGTTGCTCACGAAGAAGAAATTGTCAAAAACGATAATGCGAAGCTTAAATATCCCTCACCCTGCTGGGACTTTATGGAATCTCTTGATGACATTGAAAGAGCAACAAAAATTCTGCAGAATACCTGGATAAGACCCCGGGATTTAGTACATTACGAGCCTTATTTTGAAAATGCAAAGCTTGCCACAAGAATTCATTCAAACCCCAGACTTGTTGTAATGGCGTATGCAACTCAAAAAGGCGGCGGTAATTTAATGGACATCACCGAGCCGTCATACTCAGGACTTTTCCCAAGGCATATTTTAGACAGCAGAATGTTCCCCGATGACTGGTTTGAAAAGGTAACAAAATGCGACAAAATGTGCCACAAATGTTCCTACTGCAGAACCGTTGCCGAGAAAGCATTAACTGACATTTCAAGATTCATTTAAAAAACGAGTGGACAGCGGCAATCGTTTATCGCCGGCCGAATTGATAAACGAGAACGTCCGTCCCTACCATAAACACTGATTTAATCGTTTTTTACAATCCCTCAGTCACTTCGTGACAGCTCCCTTTACACAAGGGAGCCTTGAAGGCCGCACTATTCAGCCCTCCTTGTGTAAAGGAGGGTGGCAGCCGAAGGCTGACGGGAGGATTGTTTTTGAAAAACTGAATTAATCATCATTTACTGCCGCAGAATTTTAATGAAATTCTGTTGTCATTTTGTTGACTTTTAATTTATAAAAAGGTATAATTATAAAGATAAAATTACCGGAGGTAAAATTATGGAAAGAACATATATTTCAGATGCAAAATGCGGCGAAAGAAATCAGTTTCGCGGTTTTGTTGAAAATATTAGAAATAAGCGTACAATGGCGTTTCTTGTTATAAGAGATGTTACAGGCAAAATGCAGCTTACAATCGAAAAGGAAAAATATCCCGGGCTTGCAGAAGTTGTTGATCAGCTTTCCCTTGAGTCTGTTGTAACAGTTGAAGGCGAAGTTGTTGCAAATGAATATGTTAAATTGAACGGAATTGAAATGCTTCCCGACAAAATGGTTATTGAATCTCTTGCAGAAGCGCTTCCGCTCCAGAAAGATGCAAACATTGATACAAAAATGGACTACAGATGGATTGACCTTCGTGAAGAAAGAAATCTTCTTATGTTCAAGGTTCAGTCATATATGGTTAACTGCATGAGAGAATTTTTAACAGAAAAGAATTTCATTGAAATTCACTCTCCAAAGCTCATTGCAGCTGCAAGCGAAAGCGGATCTGACGTTTTTGAAGTTAAATATTTTGACAGAAATGCTTACCTTTGTCAGTCACCTCAGTTCTACAAACAGATGGCGATGGCTGCAGGATTTGAAAGAATTTTTGAAACAGGTCCTGTTTTCAGAGCAGAAAAATCCTTCACAAACAAGCACGCAACAGAATTCACAGGCTTTGACCTTGAATTCAGCTATATAGATTCTTTTGAAGACGTTATGAAAATGGAAGAAGAGCTTCTTGCCTACGCTCTTGAAAAGGTTGCAGCAAAATACGGCGAAAAGATTAAAGAGCTCTTCGGTCTTGAAGTTGTTGTTCCAAAGCTTCCTTTCCCGAGAATGGCTCTTGCAGACGTTTACAAGGAAATCAAAGAAAGATACGGATATGAAGTTCCCGAAAGCGAAAAAGGCGACCTTACAACAGATGCAGAAAGACTTTGCGCTCAGCTTGCAAAGGATATGTTTGACCACGAATTTTTGTTTATTACAGACTACAGTGCTGAAAAGAGAGCTTTCTACCACATGAGAAAAGACGGAATCCCACAGGGCTACGACCTTATCTGGAGAGGTGTTGAAATCACCACAGGTGCACAGAGAGAGCACAGATACGAAATCTTAAAGGCTCAGGCGGCAGAAAAAGGTCTTGAAGAAGACGTTAAATTCTACCTTGACTTCTTTAAATACGGCTGTCCTCCTCACGGCGGATTCGGTCTTGGCGTTGACAGGCTTACAATGATTCTCCTTGGAACAGTTATTAAAGAATCCATGTTCCTCTTCAGAGGACCGAACAGACTTACTCCGTAAGTAATGAATAATGAATGATGAATAATGTATGTGCAAAAGCGGTTGCAGTTACACCGCAACCGCTTTTGTTTTCATTTTAAGAATCGTTATGGAAAATTTTAAATTTTTTTCAAACAAAAATTGTGAATATTATCCCTGCCATCAAGTGGAAGAGCTTAACTGCCTTTTCTGCTTTTGTCCGTTGTATAAATCCGACTGCGGGGGAAACTTTACCCTTCTTGAAAACGGCGTCAAGGACTGTTCAAAGTGCCTTTTGCCTCACTCTAAAGAGGGGTATAACTATATTATCAAAAAGTTAGGAGAGCCGGAGAAATGATAGCTGACAAATTACTTTTTCACAATGTAGCATCAATGGTTGATGCCAAAGGCGGCGGAAAGCTTATGCTCCGCATACCTGAAGAGGTGTCAGAGCACATCAATGAAAAAGCGCAGAATGCAAACCTTTCAAACTGCGGTGTGGAAATCCGTTTTGTTATGCCTGAAGAAGGAGCGGTTAAAATCAAATTAAGATATGACCCCACCGTTGCAACACAGTCGGTTGAAACAGAGGGCAAGGAAACCGAAAAAGAGCTGAAAAAGACTTACACTCAGGCAATTGTTTTCTACGGAGGCTATGCCGTTCAGGCAATTAACATTCCCACAGAGGAAAAAGAGTTTGTTTTTGAGCTTCCCGAAGATGAGGGAATAAGAAAACGCTTTTATGCTCTTTGCGACCTTAATAAGGAATACGCTTTTCCCTTTGATACAAAATGCGTAAGAATTCTTTTTAAGGATGCAAGAAGCGTTATCTACTGCGGAGCGGAAGGAAATATTGTTACACCCACGCCCGATATGATGCCGGACAAAAAGATACTTATGTACGGCTCATCCCTGACCTACGGATGCTTTTCCTTTACGGCGCTTAACAGCTATGCAAACATTACCGCAGAAAACCTCGGCTTTGACCTTATAAATCTTGGACTTGCAGGCAGCTGCTGGGCAGAAAAGGAGCTTATTGATTACATAGCAAATGCACCCTTTGATGTTGCACTTCTTGAGCTTGGCGCAAATATGTTCCACAAATTCACCGATGAGCAGTTTAAAGAAAGGGTTGAATATGCGGTTAAGAAAATAACCTCTGAAAACCCTGATAAAAAAGTGTTCTTTATGTCACCTTTTTATCAGCATCTTGACATTGTTAAGCACGAAAAGGTTACAAGCTACAGAGAAATTATGAAAAATGCGGTAAAAGGCACCAAAAATGCAGTTTATCTTGACGGCTCTGCGATGATGTCTGATGCAAGCGGTCTTTCCTGCGACCTTGTTCATCTTTCGGAAAAAGGAGCAAAAATCGCAGGCAAAAATATCGCCGAAGCAATCAAAAAGGAGGCAGACTTATGATTTTCAAAAATGCTTATCTTCATAACGTGTCACAGCTTGAAAAATACGAAGACGGCTACCTTATGATGCGTCTGCCCGACCACGTCGACAAGGGTTTTGTTCACAAAAACGGTCAGGGCAAAAATATGAACAGAAAAAATCCGGGTGTTGAAATCCGCTTTGTATTCAAGGATGAAAACCCCGTAAGAATTAAAATCAGGTCTTTCAGCGAGGGAAGCTGTACCTTTGCCCCTGTTTTTTACGGAAATTTCCAGGCAGGCTCAACCGACACAATGAAGGTTATTACCGACGAGGCTGACCGGATTATGATAAGTCCGCCCCAGAACCTTGAAAAGCTTAAAACCATCGCAACAGAAAAAGATTTGCCTTTTGACCCCGGGGTTGTTCGTGTAATTTTAAACGGTGCAAACATTCTTTACGACATTGAGGGAAACATTGAACCGCCAACTCCCGATATGATGCCCGAAAAAACCATTATTTTCTACGGCTCATCAATCACCTTTGGCAAACCCGACCTTCCCGGAACAACGGTTCAGTCCTTTATGGTTGGTGAAAAGCTTGACTTAGACTACATAAATCTCGGCTTTGCAGGAAGCTGTATTGCCGAAAAAGAGATTTCCGACTACATTGCAAACGAGGCAAAGTGGGACATTGCATTTTTTGAGCTTGGTGCCAATGCATGGGGAATGCCCGAGGTTTTCAGAGGAAATATTACTCATCTTTTAAATGAGGTATGCTCCAAAAACCCCGAAAAGCCTGTTGTCGTTACCGATGCTTACTTAAACAATGCGGACTATTTCGGCGAGGACATTATGCCCAATATACGAAGAGTGGTAAAAGAAGTTATTGACACAATGAATTACAAAAATCTCCACTATGTGCCTGCTTCTGAAATTTCAGAAACCTTTGACGGCTTCGGACTCGATATGCTTCACCCCTTTATCCGCGGTCACGAAAGAATTGCAGAAAAAATCGCAGAAAATATTAAAAAATATTTATAAACAGAAAGCGGATTCTCTTATATAAAAGCCTCCCTTGTCTAAAGGGAGGGTGGAGGGATTCTGCACGACTACATCCGGACTTTATTATTTAAAAGGAGATAAAATCTATGGAACAAATTATAAGAAAAAGAGGTTCTCTTGAAAAATTCAAGAAAGCAATTAAGAACAAAAAAGCAAGAGTTGGTTTTATCGGCGGTTCAATTACCGATGCTAAAAACTCCAACAACTGGCCTTACAGACTTTCGGCTTACCTTATTGAAGAATTCAAAGATGTTGAATTTACAATTGACAATGTTGCAGTAGGCGCAACGGGAAGTGTAAACGGTCTTACAAGAATTGACAAGGACCTTATAAAAAAGGACTGCGACGTGGTTTTCGTTGAATATGCGGTAAACGACTACCGTCTTGACGAGGACGAAGAAAAATGCATACAGAGAAGAAGAACAAGAGAAGGTCTTGTAAGAAAGCTTCTTAAGGCTGAAATTGACGTTGTTATTGTTTATACCTATTGTAAAGAATTTTTGGATGCAATGTCAAAGGGTGAAATGCCTGCGGCAATCAAAGACCTTGAAGAAATTGCAGTTCATTACAACATTCCTTCTGTGTGGATGTCCTTAAAGGCATTCAATATGCTTGAGGCGGGAATGTTTTCAATGCAGCAGTGGCTCCCTGACGGACTTCATCCCCAGGAGCTCGGCGGATATATTTATGCATCAGCAGCGTGGGAATATCTTAAAGAAGAGCTGTACAGCGAAAACAATGAAAAAATTCTTAAAGGGGGCAATATGCCTGCACCAACAGATCCTCTTTGCTGGGAAGAAACTCAGTTTGTTTCAATTGACGAGCTTAAAACGGAGGGCCCCTGGTACAAATTAAGAGAAACAAGCGTTTTCTGGTACGATTACTGTCTGTTCACCACCTCGCCGAAAGCATCACTTACATATACCTTTAAAGGCAGAGGACTTTTAATTTCCCTTGACTACGGAAAGATTACGGGAAAAATCTGCTACAGAATTGACGGCGGCGAAGTTAAGGCACACGAAGGCGTTCACGATGACTGGGTAAAAGACAGCGGATGGCCTCTGGTTCTTTCTCTCGGCGAAGACCTTGAGGCAGATAAAGAACACACTTTAGAGCTGTGGCTTGAAAAATCCACACTTCCGAAAGCTTTCGGAACGGAATTGAAAATCAATGGATTGACAGTGATAAAGTAATGCATAGGGCGTGACGACCACGGCACGCCGTGCAGGATTTTCACGGAACGCCCGGTGGTCGTTCCCTACTAAAACCGAGGATAACCAATGTAGGGCAGGGGCTTGCTCCTGCCGAAGACACGGGACGATGTGGGCATCGTCCCCTACACCGGGCGGATGATATCCGCCCTACGATAAAGAAGGCGTTGTTATGAATATTAAAGAGTTTGAACAAGAGGGACGAAATATTCTTGATTTCTGGATTGAAAAGGGATTTCAGAAAAATTCGCAGTTAATGCATTTTTTTCTTGACGGTGACAACAAACCGAAAGGTCCCGGGGGAACGGGAGCCTTTTTAATCACCGCCCGCTCTTTATGGGCATTTTCCGCAGGCTATGAGGTTTACGGCGACAAAAAATATCTTGATGCGGCAGACAGATGCTTTGAAGCTTATTCTGTATTTTACGACCGTGAAAAGCCCGGATATTTAAGACACCTTCACTTTTCAGATGCGAAGTTTAACCCGGGCAAGAAAATTTATGACCAGGCTTTTGGAATTTACGGTCTTTCAAAGTATTACTCCGTAACCAGAAACGAAAAAGCACTTGAGGCGGCTTTCGAACTTTTTGATATTATAGAGAAAAGAGCATACGATGAAGAGTTCGGAGGATATTACGATTCTTTTGATATAAACTGGGAATACACCCCCAACAAAAGGCATCCCGACGGAACGGTTAAAAATATGAACTGTATGCTTCACGTTCTTGAGGCTTACACTCTTTTTTACGATGTTTCAAAGGACGAAAGAGTGCTTTCCGCTCTTAAAAAGCTTACAAGGGTTACTCTTGACAAGATTTTCAACAAAAAAACAGGGCATCTTGATATGTATTTTGACAGAGAGCTCAACAGTCTTTCAGATGAAATTACCTGCGCTCACGATATGGAAACAAGCTGGCTTTTGTGGGAAACGGCAATAGCTGTGGGTGATGAAGCACTTAAAAAAGAAATCAAAGATGTATGCATAAAGCTTGCCAAAGCCGCAATAAAAGACGGCTACAATGCAGAGTTTGGCGAAATGACCGACGGATGCGCTCAGCAGACCCTCTGGTGGTGGGAGCAGGCGGAGGCGGTTGTTGGCTTTTATAACCTGTATCAGCTTACAGAAGATGAAAAATATATCGGATGCAGCGAAAAGGTATGGGAACATATTAAAAAACATTTCATTGCAGAAAACGGTGAATGGTACACAGCAATGAAAAAAGGATCGGCGCTTGTGTCAAACAAAGATAAAATCGCTCCATTTAAATGCCCTTACCACAACTTCAGAATGTGCAGCGAAATGATGAGGAGGATTACATCTTGTTAGGCGTAATTGTAAATGTTATAACAGTTTTAATCGGAAGTACAATCGGCACACTTTTTAAAAAAGGTCTGCCCGAAAAGGCTACTTCTGCGGCAATGACCGCAATCGGTCTTTGTACCCTTTACATAGGTATTTCAGGCTCTCTTGAGGGAGAAAATGCCATCGTTTTAATAATTTCAATGGTTCTCGGCGGAATTTTGGGAAGTCTGATTGACATTGACAGAGGAATAAATAACCTTGGCGAATCCCTGGAGAACAAGTTCAAAAACAGCAAGGGTTCAGTTTCACAGGGCTTTGTTTCCGCAAGTCTTTTGTTCTGCGTGGGCGCAATGACAATTGTGGGCTCACTTAATGCAGGACTTAAAGGGGACAACGAGCTTCTTTTAACGAAAGCGTTTTTAGATTTAATTTCCTCAACGGTTCTTGCCTCAACATTAGGAATAGGCGTAATGTTTGCATCAATAACAGTTTTGGTTTATCAGGGACTTTTGGTTCTTCTTGCAGGCTTTCTTGCACCGGTTTTAACAACGGCGGCAATTGCGGAAATCACCTGTGCAGGCTCGGTTCTGATAATTGCTCTTGGTCTTAACCTTTTAAATGTCACCAAAATCAAAATCGCAAACTTCCTGCCCGCAGTTGTTCTCGCACCGGTTGTTCTTTACATAATTGATTTAATATAAAAGAAACTAATACCGAAAGGTATGAGTTTCTTCATCAACTATTCATTATTTGCATACTCCGACGGGAGTATGCCTTTTATTTTTTTAAAAACTTTTGTAAAGTATGAGTTGTTTTCAAAACCGCTTTTTCTTGCGGCAAGCCATACAGTTTCTCCCCTTGAAATGAGCTTTTGGGCATTGTGACACCTTAAAATATTTAAAAATGTCACTACCGTTACCCCTGTTCTTTTTTTAAACTCTCTTAAAAAGTAATATTTACTCATTCCCGCCTGCTCGGCAATCTGCTCAACAGTAAGCTTTTCTTTGAAATTTTCTTTCATAAAGTTTACCGCAAAATTAATGTTTTCCGCAGTTTTTCTTCTTGTTTTCAGGTCTGCACCCACTCTTTCCTTTGAGTAGTTTCTGACAATATACAAAATAAGATTCAAGACTGCGCATCTTTTCCCTGCAACCTGAAAACTTTCTTCTTTATATTCTTTTATTACCTCAAGATAAAGCTCCTTTGCCTTTTCGTCGCGAATGAAATTTTCAAGCTCAAGTGCCTCGATATTTATTCCGTTTTCCCTGAAAAAGCTAATGTCGGGAATTAAACATTCGTAGGTTATTCCGCTTTTTGAAGAAACAGAGTGGACAATGTTTGAATTTATCACACAGATATCGCCCTCTCTTAATTCAACTTCCTCTTCGCCGAGCAAACCTTTGCCCTCTCCCTGTGTAACAAAAAGGATTTCAACGTTTTCGTGCCAGTTATAGGGAGTCATTCTGTTTTCAAGAGCGGTGTCGGGATGAAAAATAAAAGGAAGCTTTTCATTTTTAAAGCTGTGAACCTCGTAAACAGTGCCTTTCATTTTTTCACCTCATTTTAGCAATATAGTGTTACAAAACCGCAATATTTTCCCTTGTTTTTTCAACATTTTAATTATACAATAAACTTATCAAAAAGGCAATATTGTTTATGTCTGAATAAAATTGCCCATATTGCCCCTTTTACCTCCCTGGCGTCGAATAAGGCATCTCAACTTGTTTGACTTATAAGTCAAACAGCGTTTTCATCCTTATTCTCCTTTTCCCAAAAAGCTTGCAGCTTTTTCGGGTGCCCGGGCAGTGTACTGCCCGGTCGGCAAAATGTGCAATCTGAACAATTTTCTTTCAGCCGTTTGAGCTTTATGCGAAAGGGATGTATTAAAAATGAAAATTACAGATTTCAAATTAAAGTACAAAAATTTTGAGAACCTTGACAGTAAAGTGCCTTGCTCACTTTACTCCACTTTGCTTGAAAAGGGACTTATGGACGACCCCTTTTACGGAATGAACGAGAAAAAGGCACTTAAACTTTGTGAAGACGACTGCGAATTTACCTCGGTTTTTACAATTGACAAGGAAACCTTTGACAAAAACAATATTTTGTTAAGATTTCATTCCCTTGACACAGTTTGCGATGTTTTCTTAAACGGCAAAAAGCTTGGCTACTGTGAAAATATGCACCGCACATTCACCTTTGATGTAAAAGAACTTGTGAATTTGGGAGAAAACGAGCTTAAAATTCAGTTTTACTCACCTTTAAAATATGTTGAAGAAAAAAATGATATTTATGCAATTTATACAAGCTGGGTTGCCAAAGAAGCGGTTTCCGGTGCGCAGCACATAAGAAAATGCACCTCTTCCTTTGGCTGGGACTGGGGTCCGCAGCTGCCCGATATGGGTATTTTCAGAGATGTGGAGCTTATTTCCTTTGACGACGGTTATATTGACAATCTTTTTATTACCCAAAGGCACAAAGAGGGAAGAGTTTTTCTTCACGTTGAATGTGAAACTATCGGAGGTTTAAATGAATATAAGCTTGAATTTGACTCAGAAAGCTATTCTTCAGAAGACGGTGTTTTTGATTTTGAAGTTAAAAACCCCAGACTCTGGTGGCCGAGAGGCTACGGCGAACAAAATCTTTATGAGCTTACTGCAATCGGTGCTGAAAATAAATGCAGTAAAAAAATCGGTCTTCGTACCATAAAATTAAGCAGAAATAAAGACGAATACGGCAAGGAATTCACCATTGTTGTAAACGGAGTAAAAATTTTTGCAATGGGCGCAAACTACATTCCCGAAGACAGCATTATGCCGAGAATTAACAGAAATATGATTGAAAAGCTCATTAAAGATGCCTGCGCTGCAAACTTTAACATTTTAAGAATCTGGGGCGGCGGATATTACCCCTCTGACGATTTTTACGACCTTTGCGACCGGTACGGAATTTTAGTATGGCAGGACTTTATGTTTGCCTGTATGATGTTCAGCCTTACCGCAAAAATGAAAGAAAATATAAAATTTGAGATAATTGATAACATTAAAAGATTAAGACACCATGCATCTCTTGCCCTTTTCTGCGGAAACAACGAAATTGAATGGCACAGTCACAAAGACAAATATAAAATTGTTTCCGATTACATCGACCTTTACGAAACAATGCTTTCAGACCTTACGGAAGAATATGCTCCACAGGTTTACTATCATCCTTCCTCACCCACATCAGGCACATATCCTCTTGATATAAACGAACCTGATAAAGGCGACTGCCATTACTGGAAAGTGTGGCACAGCGGGAATCCTTTTGAAGACTACAGAAACTACAAATTCAGATTTTTGTCAGAGTACGGCTTCCAGTCCTTCCCGGGTATGAAAACCATTGAAACCTTTGCAAAAGAAGAAGATATGAACATTTTCTCGGAGGTTATGGAAGCTCATCAGAAAAAAGAGGGTGCCAACGGCAAAATTTTAAACTATTGTGCAAATGAATTTCTTTACATTAAGGAATTTGAAAAGCTTGTTTACGCTTCTCAGCTTCTTCAGGCTGCGGCAATCAAATATGCTGCCGAGCATTTAAGAAGAAACAGAGGAATATGTATGGGAAGTATATACTGGCAGATTAATGATTGCTGGCCTGTTGCGTCCTGGTCTTCAATTGACTACTGCGGCAGATGGAAAGCTCTTCATTACTATGCTAAAAAGTTCTATGCACCTCTTCTTCTTTCTCTTCACGAAAAAGGAACAGAGGTTGCCTTTTCGGTAAGCAACGAAACAATGAAAGACTTTAAGGGAACAGTCAACTATGAGCTTGTTTCAAAGGGCTTTGAAGTTATCTGTTCGGGCGAAAAAGAAGTTAAAATAAAATCCCTTTCTGCAAAAGATGTTATTTTCGAAGACTTTGGTGAAATTATCGGTGAAAATATTCAGAATGTTTTCTTAAAAGCAACTCTTTATGATGAAAAAGGCGAAGTTGTTTCAAAACAGACACTGATTTTCGTTAAACCCAAACGTTTTAAGTTTGATGTTCCCGAAATTAAATGTAATTCTGAATACAAAGACGGAAAAACTTATCTTACATTTAAAGCCGACACCTTTGTTAAAGGTCTTGAAATTGTTACAAAGGAAGACGTTATTCTTTCAGACAATTTCTTTGACATTGACTCAAAGGACGGCGTAACCATAACCGTTGACGGAGAAATTGACACAAATGCAATTAAACTTAACTGCGTGAACGAAATTCATTTATAAGGAGCAGAATATGAAGCTTATACCATTCTCCAAAAAGAGGAAACCTTTGATCTTTCAGAAAAAGACGAAAAGGGTGAGCTTTACACATTTTGCAAAAAAACTCACAGAATATTTGCAAAACAAGCACAAATATGTTAAGATGTGGTGGATATAATTTTAAATATCCGTATTAAAATTTAAAGGTATGCCCTATAAAGGAAAAACGTATTTGAGGTATTAAATGACAAACTATTTTAAAAATGCCGTAATCGACGGCAAACTCACAGACATTAAAATTGAAAATGGCAAATTTGCAGAGTTCGGAAAATTTGACGAGGGCTTTGACCTCAAGGGACTTAAGGTTTATCCCGGTCTTATTGACGTGCACACTCACGGATGTATGGGTTTTGATGCCTCCGACGGAGAAAGCTTAAACAAAATCTGTGAATTTATGGCAGAAAACGGAGTTACCTCCTTTCTTCCCACAACAATGACAATTGACACAAAAAAGCTTAAAGAAATTTTTTCTGCACCTCTTCCCGAAAACGGAGCGCAGATTCTGGGTTATCACGCCGAGGGACCGTATATCAACATTAACAAAAAGGGTGCACAGTGCGGTGATTTTGTTAAAAATCCCGACCTTGCTGAATTTAAAAGCTTTAAAAATGTGAAAATGGTAACTGTTGCCCCCGAGCTTGAGGGTGCGGAGGAGTTTATTAAAAACTGTGAATGTGTTGCATCAATAGGGCACACCGACGCAGACTACGAAGCAACGGTTAAGGCGGCAGAAAAGGGTGCAAAATGCTTAACTCACACCTTTAATGCAATGAACGGTGTTCATCACAGAAATCCCGGACCAATCGGTGCGGCACTTGAAAAGGATATGTACATTCAGGTTATCTGCGACGGTCTTCACATTCACAAAAGTATAATTAAGCTTCTTTACAAGGCTTTTGGCGTTGACAGAATGGTTTTAATAAGTGATTCAATGAGAGCCTGCGGTCTTCCTGACGGAATTTATGATCTGGGAGGTCAGAAAATAACCGTTAAAAACAAGGTTGCGCTTTTAGACGAGAACACCCTTGCGGGCAGCTGTGCAACACTTCTTGACTGCGTTAAAAAGGCGATTGAGTTCGGCATTCCCGAAAAAAACGCCTTTAAAATGGCATCACAAACACCTGCGGAACTGCTTAATGCAAATAAAGGACATCTGAAAATCGGTTTCGACGCCGACTTCATCGCCCTTGATGAAAACTTAAATTTAAAATACACAATAATAAACGGAAAAAAGTGGATGTAAAAAAAGTCCGGAACGCCAAAAGGTCGGAATAGGTATATAAGGCTGTATAAAACTTATAGTATTTATAACTGAATGCAGAAAGCTCTCAAATTTGAGAGTTTTCTTTGTTTTTTAGAACTTCTGGCTACGAACAAACCTCGCCCGACTCGCTGTACCATCGTACAGCTTCGGGCTTCCAAAAGCAGGGTAAACCTTGCTTTTGCCCGGTTTGTTCGTTCCGAATCATTTTTTCCTATCCCCTGAAAAAGGAGGTGTAAATAAATTAACACCTCCTTTTTGTTTTTTCTTCATTCTTTTCCAGTTAAAGTAGCCGTACATATCGTTTACAAAGAACATTACAAAGCAGATTACCATTGGCAGGCAGGAAATGTTGATTAAAGATGCAAAAACCCAGAGGGCGATTAAAACAATGTCGTTCGCCGCATAGCCCAGAGCATAGTAAGGCACTCTTAAAAAGGTCATATAAGAGGCAAGAAAGCTTGTTGTTACGGAAATTGTTGATGTTACAAGGCTTGCATTGCCAAGCGCCTTTAAAATAAAGTAAAAAATCACGGTAGTTATAACAGTTAATATAATCATAACAACACATTTTTTAAAGGTCATTTCCGCAACCTTTACCTCACCGGTATTACCGTAAGGATTTTTCAGCCAGGAGATAATTGAAACCACCGCCATTGGCGCCGTCATACAAAGATAGGTTATCATTTCACCGTAATATTTAAAATAAAAAGAAATCAATCCGTAAACAACTGCAAAAATCACAGTCAAAATCTGTCCGAGAACAAGCCCCTTTGCAACAAAAATAAGTGCCGTAACCCCAATCAGCGATGCTGAGACAGACAAAAAGCTTCCGCCTGATATAAAAGAAGAGCAGGCAATGGCAAAAAGTGAAAACATCCACAGTGTCCATTCAAACTTTGTAAGGGCTTTAATTGAATTCTTAATCATTTTTATATCTCCTTTTTAAACAAAAAACATCCTGAACACATCTTCAAAGACCTGACAACGTGTTCGGGATGTTTGTTTTAACATCATTCTGCCCGGTGGCAGTTTTTGATATTTTATCATAATAAAGGTGCGTTGTCAACCTCGCGGGAAATGTTTGAAAGTAACAAAAAAATTCTTTCGTTTACAATTTGTTGATATATCAGTTATCAACAAAATTAAGGGGTTTTCCACAGGTTTATCAACTAAAAAGCGCATATTTATAAGGCTTTTTTAAAGTTATCCACACTTTTTAATCCACAGTTTTTGGGAAATATTTCTATTTTTCAAGTAACTTTTTTTTGATTTCACTTAAGGCAATTTGTTCAAAATTATCATTAAGAGGTTCCAAAGCAACAGAATTTCCGCCTTTTTTCTCTGCCGCTTTTGAAAGGATAATGTCGCAAAGGGTCGGGTTTTTAGGAAGAAGAGGCCCGTGAAGATGAGTTGCAAAAACATTTTTGTAAATAACACCCTCATATTCACACTTATCATCATTTCCGTGCCCCGATATCACCTTTCCCAGAGGCGTATGATTTTTAATATCAACTCTCTCAAGGTGATTTTCAAAGCCTGCCACAGAAAATGTGGTTGAGTCAATTTCACATTCTAAAATTACATTGCCTATCAGTCTTTTTTCAGCCAAACTTATCTCAATATCTAAAATTCCGAGTCTGCCTAAAAGCTCAAAGCCTCCGCATGTGGCAACAATAACTCCGCCGTCTTCAGCGTATGCCTTTAAATCCTCCTTAAGAGGTGAAAGCTTTTCAAAAACCTCGGCTTCTTCTCTTTCTCCGCCTCCGCCCAGGTATAAAATGTCGCAGTTTTCAAGGCTTAATTCGCCGTCAACCGTTGTAACAGACGCGTCAATCCCTCTCCACTCAAGTCTTTTTAAAAGAGTGCAGATGTTGCCCTTGTCGCCGTACAAATTCAGCAAATCGGGATATAAATGTAAAATGTTAATCTGCATCTTTTTCAATCTCCTTTAAAACGGCTTCCGTTTCAAAGAGTGCCGTGTAGTTTGCAAGGATATACAAAACCTCGCCCTTGCCCTCTTTGATAATTTCTTTAAGTCTTGTTTTGACGTCTGTTGCAAGGATTATTTTGTCCGTTTCAACGCCTGCATATTTAAGTCTTAACGCCATATCGGCATATCTTTTTCCCGAAACGGAATAAGAAAGTGTGTCAGGTTTAATGAAGGCTTCAAAATCAACGTCCCACAGCCAGGAAATGTCCTGACCGTCGGAAATTGCATCGTTTATTCCAACAACAATGTCTTTTGTTCTTGTGTCCTCGCAAACGGTGTAAACCGACTGGTTGAAACCTGCAGGATTTTTGGCAAGAATAAGATAAATCTGTTTGCCCGAAATGTTAAATTCCTGCATTCTGCCAATCTGCGGTTTGTAATTTTCTCCAACTTTTACAATGTTTTTGAAATCAACGCCCGAACTTATGGCAACTGCCGATGCCCCTGAAATGTTGTAAATGTTGTACATTCCTCTTGAATTAAGAGTAATGTTTCCAAAGTTTTCAAGTGTAAATGAAACCTTTGGGAAAACGCTAATATCCTTTGCATTAAAATCTATTTCAGGGCGTTTGAAACCGCAGGTGCAGTAGTAATCGCCAAGCTGACTGAAGTGGTGGAAATTGTAAGACAAAGGCTCTTTGCAGAAGTGACAGAACTTGCCCTCTTTTGATTTTGTGTTGTATTCGTTAACCTTGTCTTTAATTCCGTAAAAAATCTTTTTGTTGTCAAAAGGCTCTGCCATAGCAACGGTAAGGGGGTCGTCGGCGTTTAAAACAAGAGTTGCATCAGGTGCAAGTCTTATTGCACGTCTTATGAACTCCATTGTTGTGTCAATCTCGCCGTATCTGTCAAGCTGGTCACGGAAAAGATTTCCCACAAGGATTTTGTGAGGAGTAATAAATTTAAAAATATATTCTGCCCAGCCCTCGTCCATTTCAAGGCAGGCGTAGTCAATATTTGTTTTTCCGAAAAGCTTTGTTTTTTCAATAAAGGCAACAACGCTGCCCTCGTCCATATTGGCTCCTATTCTGTTGCAGGCAACATTAAAGCCGGCTTCTTCAAAAATGTCCGCAAGGAGATTGTTGGTTGTGGTTTTTCCGTTGGTGCCCATAACCGCAATGATTTCTCTGTTAACTTTTTTTGAAAAAACCTTTAAAATGTCGGGATAAAGCTTAAAAGCAAGCTTGCCCGGTGCGCTTGTGCCTTTTCTGCCAAGCATTTTTAAAACAAGCATAAAAGTTTTGCAAATAAAAACTGTAATAAAAAATCTCAAAAAAATCACACCTCAATGTATATTTTTTTAAAAACTGTTAATAATTAAATATGACCTCACAAACACATATTCCTCAAATCCGTGTGCAATCCCCCTTTTTGCATGCGGATTTGTATTTAGTGAATAGTTAATAATGTCGGATAAAACTCTGCGGCGGCAGAGTTTCTTTTTATAGAAAGCCTTTGGAAATCCAAAGGCTTAAAATTACAGGCGAAGAAAAAATGTTACAGAATAGACAAACCGAACCCGAAGCTGTATGCTTATACAGCGAGTCAGGTGAAGTTTGTTCATAGCGTAAGCGATCTGTGCATTTTTACAATGCCTTATTTATTTTACTACTACGTTAACAAGTTTGTTTGGTACTACAATAACCTTAACAATCTGCTTGCCTTCGGTAAGAGCCTTAATTCTGTCATTTTCCAGTGCCAGTTTTTCAAGTTCTTCTTTCGGAAGTCCCTGAGGCATCCGGATTTTATCTCTTATTTTTCCGTTAATCTGAAGAACAAGCTCAATTGTTGCATCAACGGTTTTAGCTTCATCATAGGTAGGCCATTTTGAAGATGCAATTGTACCCTCAAAGCCTTTAATCTGCCACATTTCCTCTGTAACGTGAGGTGCAAACGGGTTAAGAAGCATTAAGAATGTTCTGAGTTCGTCTTTTGTTACACTCTTTTTCTTGTTGAAATCATTAATAAGAGCCATAAGTGCGGCAATAGCTGTGTTGAACTTCATACTTTCAATGTCAGATGAAACCTTTTTAACGGTTTTATGCATTGCGGCTTCAAGGTCTTTTGAGTAGCCGTTTTCATCAGTTGTAATGTCAAGGAGTGACCATACTCTCTTGATGAAGTTATGACAGCCTTTAACGCCCTGTTCTGACCAAGGTGTTGCGGCATCAAAAGCACCGATGAACATTTCATAGGTTCTGAAAGTATCAGCACCATAGTTATTAACAATATCGTCAGGATTTACAACGTTTCCTCTTGATTTTGACATTTTTTCGCCGTTTTCGCCAAGAATCATACCGTGGCTTGTTCTCTTCTGATAAGGTTCTTTTGTAGGAACTACGCCGATATCATACAAGAACTTGTGCCAGAATCTTGAATAGAGAAGATGAAGTGTTGTATGTTCCATACCGCCGTTGTACCAGTCAACAGGAAGCCAGTAATCAAGAGCCTCTTTTGATGCTAAGGCATCGTTGTTTAATGGGTCAATGTATCTTAAGAAATACCAGGATGAGCCTGCCCACTGCGGCATTGTATCAGTTTCTCTTTCAGCTTTTCCTCCGCACTTCGGACAGGTTGTTGTAACCCAGTCTGTCATATTTGCAAGAGGAGATTTTCCGTCGTCGGTAACCTCGTAGCTCTCAACATCGGGAAGTTCAAGAGGAAGCTGATCTTCGGGAACCGCAACATATCCGCACTTGTCACATTTTACAAGCGGAATCGGTTCGCCCCAGTATCTCTGTCTTGAGAATACCCAGTCACGGAGCTTGTAGTTAACTTTTTTGGTGCCGATTCCTTTTTCTTCAAGGAATTCAATCATTTTCCGGATGGCATCTTTAACAGAAAGACCTGTCAGAAAGCCTGAATTTACCATTGTTCCGTCAGAAACATTTGTGAATGCTTCTTTTTCAAGGTCAACATCATCCCCTGATACAACCTGAATAATAGGAAGATTGAATTTCTTCGCAAAATCGTAGTCACGGGTATCGTGAGCGGGAACTGCCATAATAGCACCTGTTCCATAGGTCATAAGAACATAGTCAGAGATAAATACGGGAATTTCTTTTTCTGTAACAGGGTTGATTGCACGGATTCCTTTAATTTCAACACCTGTCTTGTCCTTTGCAAGCTCGGTTCTTTCAAACTCGGATTTTCTTGCAGCTTCTTCCTGATATGCAATAACCTCATCCATATTTGTAATAAGGTCTTTATATTTTTCAATATAAGGATGTTCGGGAGAAATAACCATATAGGTTGCGCCAAAAAGTGTGTCGCATCTTGTGGTGTAAACTCTTAAGCTGTCACCGCAGGTAAGCCTGAAGTCAACCTCTGCGCCCTCTGAACGTCCGATCCAGTTTTTCTGCTGGGTTTTAACTCTTTCTATGTAGTCCAGTTCGTCTACATCATCAATGAGTCTTTGTGCATATTCTGTAATTTTAAGCATCCACTGGCTTCTTAATTTCTGAACAACCTCGCCGCCGCATCTTTCACATTTTCCGTCAACAACTTCTTCGTTTGCAAGACCGCATTTGCAGTTTACGCACCAGTTAACAGGCATTTC
>CAZMHL010000010.1:0-21051 GCA_964566065.1 uncultured Eubacteriales bacterium | reverse complement strand
CATAGATGTTTCTTGAAAAATGATGTTAATTTAATTAATTACCAGATCGGCGACAAAGTTGAAATTGATGGTGATGAAGCTACACATATTTCTAAAGTTCTTCGGTTGAAGCCCGGAGACTTGTTTGAGATGTGTAATAACACTGAAAATACATATGTTTGTCGTATTTTGGAAGTTTTAAAAAAGCACTTGTTTTGTCAAATAATCAATATGTATCAGGACTATTCTGCCGCAAAAAAGAAAGTATTTGTTTTTCAGAGTCTTTCAAAAGGTACAAAGATGGATTTGGTAATACAAAAGTCAGTTGAATTGGGAGCATATATGCTTATACCTGTCAGCACTGAATTTTCTGTTGCGAAAATCAATGATAACGAAAACAAGTTGAACAGATGGGAAAAAGTATCCGTTGAAGCTGCAAAACAGTGTAAGCGGAATATAACTATGAAGATACACGAACCTGTTTCTTTTAAAGAGGCTGTTAGTATGCTTTCCGACTTGGATTTAAGTCTGATAGCTTATGAACGAGAGAAAGAGAACAGTTTGAAGCGAGCTTTAGCAGGGATTAACAGTGCCGATGTCGAAAGTGTTGGTATGATGATAGGTCCCGAAGGTGGTTTTTCAGAATCTGAAATCGGACATGCTAAAGCGAATAATGTTAATACGGTCACTTTAGGAAGTAGAATATTGCGAACCGAAACTGCGGCTATCGCACTTCTTTCTTCGATTATGTATGAGGCCAATGAACTAGGATAATTGTAAGGAGATATTAAGATGAGTAAAAAAGAAAACGAAGCAGTAGTAAACAGATTTTTACTTTCAACAGTTTATATTATTGTTTTCGAGTTGTTTTTATATTTTATGTATAAACTTTCTTGTGCAGGTTTTGGAATCGGTATACTTATGCATCTTAAAACGATACACTGGGGAATAGCAATTGTTGGTATCGGTTTAGCTTTATATTTTGCTGTAAGACGCTATAAGGGAAAAGGTAGTATGTATCATTGTGTTCTTTTTCTTGTTTTTGGATTAACGGGATTGTTTCTTCAGTATATACCTTACGTATCTTCTTTCCTGGCTGCATACACATTTAGAAGATACTGCTTGTTATCATTGGTATATTTACTGTTTTATGTTTATGAGATATTCGTTTATTTCTTAAGAGTTAATAAATAAAATTCAGGCGCTTAAAGCGCCTGTTTTGATATAGAAAGGTTGGGAATTATGGATTATAATAATTTGACAATGCTTACTGATTTTTATGAATTGACTATGGCAAATGGTTATTTTGAAAGCGGAAAGAAAGATGAAATAGGCATATTTGATATGTTTTTCAGAAAAGTTCCGGATGATGGCGGTTTTGCTATTATGGTTGGTGTCAAACAGTTGTGTGAATATATGGAGAATATGAATTTCACCGATGAGGATATAGAATTTTTGTCACAAAAGAATATGTTTTCTTCTGAGTTCCTTGACTATTTAAAAAATTTTAAGTTTGAATGTGATATCTGGGCAGTTCCTGAAGGAACACCTATTTTCCCAAATGAACCTATTGTAACTGTAAGAGGTCCGATAATACAGGCACAGTTTATTGAAACTATGATTTTGCTTACTGTCAATCACCAGAGTCTTATTGCTACAAAATCAAACAGAATAGTTCGTGCTGCAAACGGCAGACCTGTATTTGAATTTGGCTCAAGACGTGCACAGGGAGCATATGGAGCAATTTACGGTGCCAGAGCCTCATACATCGGAGGATGCGCAGGTACTGCATGTACAATTGCTGAAGAAATGTTTGATATTCCTGCAGTCGGAACAATGGCTCATAGTTGGATTCAGGCTTTTGACAGTGAATATGAAGCGTTTGAAACATATGCAAAGCTTTATCCTCAAAAATGTGTATTACTTATTGATACTTACAATGTCCTTAAATCCGGATTGCCTAATGCAATAAAGGTTTTTGACAATGTTTTGAAACCAATGGGTTACAGACCTTCAGGAATTAGAATTGACAGCGGGGATATTACTTATCTTACTAAAAAAGTAAGAAAAATACTGGATAATGCCGGATATCATGACTGCAAAATAATGATTTCAAATTCGCTTGATGAATATATAATAAGAGACACGCTTATGCAGGGAGCTGAGATTGATTCATTTGGTGTGGGCGAAAGGCTGATTACATCAAAATCTGAGCCGGTATTTGGTGGTGTATACAAGCTGGTTGCTGTTGAAAAAGACGGAAAATTAATTCCTAAAATCAAAAAAAGCGAGAATGTTGCAAAAATCACAACTCCTGCTTTTAAGATGCTCTACAGACTTTATGCCAATGATACGGGAAAGGCTATAGCGGATGTAATCACATTACATGATGAAAAAATAGATTCGTCGAAAGAATACACTATTTTCGATCCTCAACATACATGGAAGAAAAAGACGCTTTCTGATTTTACGGCAAGAAAGCTTTTGGTTCCTGTTTTTGTAAAAGGTAAGTGTGTATATGACTCGCCGAGTCTTAATGAAATTCAAAGTTATTGCAGAAAGCAAATTGACACACTTTGGGATGAGGTTACCCGTTTTGAAAATCCACATTCATACTATGTAGATCTTTCTCAGGAACTTTGGAACATAAAAAATAAACTTTTAGAGGAAAATTAGATGACAGTGAAGAATAAATTTGTTGATCAGAAAGATATTGAAAAACAATATAAATTTATAGAAAAGATAAAAGAGTTAAACAGCTTTAAAAAACCTCAGAGTGCTTGCGTTATAACGTACGGTTGTCAACAAAACGAAAATGACTCGGAAAGAATCAAGGGAATGCTCGAACAAATGGGATACTTGATTATTGATGACCGGGAAAATGCCAATATTGTTATTTTTAATACATGTGCTGTTAGGGAAAATGCTGAAATGAAACTTCGCGGAAATGTCGGTGCACTTAAAAGTCTGAGAAGAAAAAGAGATGATCTTATTATAGGAGTTTGCGGCTGTATGGTTCAGCAGGAGAAAGCAGCATCTACTCTCAAAAACAAATTTAAACACATTGATTTAATTTTCGGAACTCATTCACTTTATCGTTTTCCGGAATTGTTATTTAAAGCTATGAATGAAAAAGTTGTAGATGTTGTCGATGTGGATGGTTCTATTGCTGAAAATATACCTGTCAGACACGACGACAAGTACAAAGCCTGGGTTTCTGTTATGTACGGATGTAATAATTTTTGTTCGTATTGTGTTGTTCCATATGTGAGAGGCAGGGAAAGAAGCCGCAGACACGAAGATATTATTTCTGAGATAATTGAATTGTCAAAAAAAGGTTACAAAGAAGTTACTTTACTTGGGCAGAATGTTAATTCTTATGGTAATGATTCTGAAGATGAATATTCTTTTTCAATGCTGTTAAAAGAAGTTTGTAATATTGATGGAATTGAAAGGGTAAGATTTGCTACATCTCATCCAAAAGATATTTCCGATGAGCTTATACGTGTTATGGCTGAAAATAAAAAGATTTGCCCTCAACTGCATTTGCCATTTCAGTCCGGGTCTAACAAAGTTCTAAAAGATATGAACAGAGGGTATACAAGAGAAAAATATATTGACACTATCAGAAAAGTAAAAGAAAAAATTCCCGGGATTGCTTTGTCAAGTGACGTGATTGTTGGTTTTCCTACCGAAACAAATGAGGATTTCCTTGAAACTTTGTCTTTGATAAAAGAAGTGGAGTTTGACTCACTGTTTACTTTCATTTATTCTAAAAGAAGAGGTACACGCGCTGCCGAAATGGTACCTGTGCTTACTGATAAGGAAATTGAAGCAAATTTTAATAAACTTCTTGAAACACAAAACGAAATTTCAAAACGAAACAATGATGGTTATCTTGGAAAAATAGTGGAAGTTTTCGTTGAAGGTCGTTCAAAAAACAATGATTTATGTTTGCAAGGGAGAACTCCTGAAAATAAAATTGTAAACTTTTGCGGTGATGATGGGTTGATAGGTAAATTCATTAAAGTGGAAATTACAGAGTCAAAAACCTGGTCATTGAACGGAAAAACTTTAAATTGAGATTATTGACAAAATTTGACAAATATAGTAGAATAATACACCGAGGGGTGGTTTTATGAAATCTACAGGAGTAGTAAGACGTATCGATGAATTGGGAAGATTTGTGGTTCCAAGTGAAATTCGCAAAAAGCTCAACATGGATAAAGGTGTCAATGTTGAAATACTTGTTGACGGCAATGATATTATTTTGCGTAGATATGCAGATAATAAAGATTGTATTTTTTGTTCTTCGACAAATGAAGTGAAGTCGTTCAAAGGAAAGTATATATGTAAGAGTTGCTTAGACGAGCTTCTGTAGTAGAATTATATTTATAATTATCTGTTAAAGTCCGGCATCAGCCGGACTTTTCTTTTTGTATGTAATAATTTTTAGATTTTCGTTGAAAAATGCAATATGATATGTTATAATTAAATGTATTTAGTATTATTGGATTATTGTGCGGAGGTGATTTTAATCAAAAAGATATTTTTAATTGCTATAACATTTATATTATTATTTAATCTGAATGTTTCCGCTTCCGAAAATTTCGTCCCTATACTGATGTATCATAATATAAATGACAATTATGATATCGGCAATAAATCGAACGAAATGTCCTCTGTTGAATTTGAAGATCAACTTAAAGCTTTAAAGAGGAGTGGTTATAATACTATTACTTTTAACGAATACATTGATTACAGAAACGGAATTAATACACTTCCTGACAATCCGATTATAATCACTTTTGACGATGGTTATCTTAATAATTACACTACAGCTTTTCCTCTGCTTAAAAAATATGATATGAAAGCAACTATTTTTATTATTACAGGCAGAGTTAACCTTAATGATTCTGTGGTATATCCTCATTTTAGCTGGGAACAGGCAAAAGAAATGGAAAATAGCGGATATATTGATATTGAAAGTCATACCAATTATCACAATATGCTTAACAGAATTTCTGATTCTTCACTGGTTTATGAGTTGAGAAAATCACGTTATCTTATAAAGAAACACCTAGGTAAGGATGTCTCAATTCTTGCATACCCTTACGGCTTTTATAACGAGAATGTTATTGAACATGCTGCTAAGGCGGGGTATACAGCCGCAGTAATAATATCCCAGGAAGATTTTCCGGGAGTTAACAGGGAAAATGAAAATATTTACAAGCTTAAGAGAATTACAGCTTCAGGCGGCGTAAGTGGTGAAGAACTTATAAAAATTATAGAAAAAAATAAGGAATATTAGTATGAAAACAGAAATTTTTGGAGTTAAGTTTGACAATTATACAATTAAAGAAGCAGTTGAACTTGCTTTGGAATCAGTCAATACTAAAAAAGGTTTTGTAATTTATACTCCAAATCCCGAAATCGTTAATATTGCAAGAAATGATAAAAATTATAAATGCGTACTGAATACAGGTGATATTGTTACACCTGACGGTATTGGCATAGTATATGCATCCAAAATCCTTAAAGGTAATATTAAAGAACGAGCAGCGGGATTTGATATAGTATGCGGTTTACTGGATGAACTTTCGAACAAAAATGGATCTGTCTATTTGTTCGGCGGAAAATCGGGAGTGGCAGAGAAAGCTGCTGAGAACATTAAATTAAAATATGAAGGTATAACTGTTGCAGGAACGCAACATGGTTATTTTAAAGATGACAAAGACATCATTGCTGATATTTCTGACAAGGCTCCTGATTTGTTACTTGTATGTCTTGGTGCTCCTAAACAGGAACTCTGGATTTATGAAAATAAAGATATTTTAAATGCAGGGATTCTTATTGGTGCAGGCGGAAGTATTGACGTAATTGCCGGAAATGTTAAAAGAGCACCAAAAATATTTATCAGATTAGGTCTTGAATGGCTTTACAGACTTATTAAAGAACCGAAAAGAATTGGCAGAATGATGAAATTACCGGTATTTATGATATCGGTTATTATGAAGAGAGGTAAAGATAATGAAAGTTAAATTATTGCAGTATACAAGAGATTGTGAAAAGATAGTTGCGGCAAGTGCTAAACTGTGTTATTCAAGTTCAGGAATAGATGACATTACAAATAACCTCACTGAAGAAAATACCGAAAAATTTCTTAATCATTTGCTCTCTCTCGGACACGAAAGCCCTTTTGAGCATGCAACATTTACTTTTGGAATTGAAGGGGTAAGCAGAAGCTTGCTTGCACAGATTACAAGACACAGAATTGCCAGTTATACAGTTAAATCCCAGAGATACGTAAAAGAGGGGCAGTTTGAGTTTGTTGTACCTCCTGAAATTGAAAATATTCCTTCTGCAAAAGAAAAATATATAGAAACTATGAAGTCCGAACAAAAGGCATATAATGAACTTTCTGAAATTTTATATAACAAACACTATAATGACTACATAGATGAGGGAAAAGACGAAAAGACTGCAACGAGACTTGCTGAAAAAAAGGCTATTGAGGACGCAAGATATGTACTTCCAAATGCTTGTTGTACATCTATGATTGTAACTTTTAATACGAGAAGTTTGTGGAACTTCTTTGAAAAACGTTGTTGTGATCGTGCTCAGTGGGAAATCAGAGAACTCGCTGAAAAAATGCTTGAATTGGCTAAGGAGGTTGCTCCTGCATTATTTAAAAAAGCCGGACCGCCTTGTATAAACGGTGCTTGTCCCGAAGGCAAAATGTCTTGCGGAAAAATGTTGGAGAAGAGAAATAAGTATTTAGGAGAAAAGTAATAATGAAAGGTAAGCTTATCGTAATAGAGGGTCTCGATTCTTCGGGAAAACAAACTCAGTCAAAGCTGGTGGCAGAGAAACTCGCCGCTATGAATTATAAAGTAAAATTGGTTTCCTTTCCAAACTATGAAAGTGATTCATCAGCTTTGGTAAAAATGTATTTGAATGGTGAAATATCTCAGAACCCTGATGATATTAATGCTTATGCTGCATCTTCTTTTTATGCAGTTGACAGATATGTTTCATATAAGTGTGAATGGGAAGATTTTTATCTCAACGGCGGTGTTGTTATTGCGGACAGGTACACAACTTCCAATATGATTCATCAAGGTTCAAAAATCGACGGTACAAGAATTAAAAATTTGTATTTGGACTGGTTGTATGATTACGAATATAAATTACTCAAATTACCTGTTCCAAATAAGGTTATATTTCTTGATATGCCACCTGAAACTTCCAGAGAACTTATGTCTAAAAGGCCCAACAAGATAACAGGAAATGAACAAAAGGATATTCACGAAAGAAACAATGAGTATCTTGAGAGAACTTACGTAAATGCTTTATATGCCGCAAATAAATTTGACTGGAAAGAAATCTTCTGTGTAGAAGAAGGGCAGATACGATCCATCGAAGATATAAACAATGAAATAATGAAAGTTATTTGTAATGATGTATTCCACAGAAAATATAACGGATAGGAGTGGTAGTTTATGACATATGTTCTAATGGCTGACGGTTTTGAAGAGGTAGAAGCTCTCACAGTAGTTGATATGTTGAGAAGAGCTGATATAGCAGTTTCCGCAGTTTCAATTAACAAAGATCTTATTGTAAACGGTGCTCATAATATCAAAGTGATCTGTGATATGTATGTTGACGACATTACACTTTCTGATGCGATTATTTTACCTGGTGGCATTCCGGGAGTTCCTAATCTCGCATCGAATGAGAAAGTGATTTCTGCTATTAAATCTCATTATTCCTCCGGGAAACTTGTAGCCGCAATTTGTGCTGCACCTACTTTGCTGCATAACCTTGGAATGCTTGATAACATTAAAGCTACCTGCTATCCTTCAATGAAAGATAAGCTTTTCAAAGCGAAAGCCTGTGATGACAGAGTTGTTTGCGAAAATAACATCATAACTTCAAAAGGTCCCGGAACAGCCTTTGAATTTTCTTATGAAATTATAAGATATCTTAAAGATCAGAATATTGCTGAGAAAGTTAAGAATACCGCATATTTTAAATAGAGGAAAATATGAAAAAAATAAAAAACATAATTGCTACAGTTTTAATAATCATTTTTTTAATAATCATTTTGGATTTTTTTGGGATTTATAAAAACAGCGAGACGGTTACGATTGATATACCGATTGGGTCAAATCCCATGCAGATTTCGCGTATTCTGAAAGAAAGCAACTTGATAAGACATCCGTATTTATTTACTTTTTATTCTGTTGTTAAAGATGCAAAATTCCAAGCAGGAACACATCATTTTGACAGAAAAAGCTACAATAGAATTTTCAAAGAATTATCAACGGTTACCGGTTCAGACAGCAAGACTGTTACAATAACAGAAGGAATGGAGCAAAGGGAAATAGCAGAATTACTCGAAAAACAAGGTGTTTGTTCAGCTGATGAATTTAACCAATCAGCCAAACTTAAAAACTTCCCTGATTATTGGTTTTTAAATGGTGTCCCTGAAAGAGAATATGAACTGGAAGGTTATCTTTTTCCTGACACTTACGAATTTGCTGTTGGCGACAAACCTGAAAATGTGATAAAAAAGATGCTTGATAATTTTGAACTGAAAATTTCAGAAGATATTAAAAAGAAAGCGTCGGAAACTGACTTATCTTTTGATGAAATAGTTACTTTTGCTTCAATTATTGAACGAGAGGCCGCTACAGACGGCGATTATAAGCTTGTTTCAGGAATTTTTCACAACAGATTGAATCTTGTGGGTGAAGGAGATGGATATTTACGTTCCTGCGCTACTGTTCAGTATATATTAAAAGAGCGAAAAAATGTACTTTCTGTTCAGGATACAAAAATCAAATCACCTTATAACACATATATTAACATTGGATTACCTGTGGGGCCGATCGCATCGCCAGGGATTAAGACGATAGAAGCAGTATTATATCCGGATGATACAGAGTATTTGTATTTTGCTTCCGATTCTTCCGGAAAACTGTATTATGCCAGAACCTATTCTGAACATCAAGCAAATATGAGAAAGGCCGGTTTGTAAGTTGGCAGGAGAAAAAATCAATCTTGAATATATAACTGAATATCTTCATGAGGTATTGCCGGAAACTGAAGGATATCTGGCTGATATGGAAAAATTCGCTTTTGAGAATGATGTACCTATTATTCATAAAGAAGTTAAATTTTTTCTCGAAATGCTTTGCGGTATGTTAAAACCTTCAAGGATTCTTGAAATTGGTACTGCTATAGGATACTCATCTTCTGTTTTTGCTATGACTTCGGAAAACGTTAAAGTAACAACTGTAGAACGAGAACCAGATATGACAGAGCTTGCACTTCAAAATCACAAGATACTTGGTTTATCCGACAGAATCAGAGTAATTGAAGGGGATGCTCTTGAGGTTCTCGATTGCCTTAAGGAAAAATATGACCTCATATTCATTGATGCAGCTAAAGGATATTATTCCGAATTCTTTGCTTATGCAAAAAAATTGATAAACCCGGGTGGAGTTATTGTGTGCGATAATATTCTTTATAAGGGCATGACTGCTACAGATGATCTTGTGAAAAGGCGTCAGAAAACTATAGTATACAGAATGAGAGAGTTTCTGCATTCGATTTGCAGGGATGTTGACTTTAAAACTTCAATAATCCCTATGGGAGATGGTCTGGCTGTTTCTTATTTTGACAGTAAGGAGAAAAGTGCTAAATGAAACCTGAGCTTTTAGCTCCTGCGGGGAGCTTGATAAAATTAAAATATGCTTTAATGTATGGTGCTGATGCTGTATATATCGGCGGCGAACAGTATTCTCTTCGTGTTGCTGCAGAAAATTTTACTTACGATGAAATGAAAGAAGGTATAGAATTTGCTCACAATATGGGCAAAAAAGTATATATTACCGCTAATATTATACCGCATAACGAAGATATAAAAGAATTTGAAAGTTATATAAAAGAAATAAAAAACCTTGACGCTGATGCAGTAATAATAAGTGATATAGGGTTATTTGACATAGCAAAGAATGCGGCTCCCGAATTAGATATTCATGTAAGCACACAGGCTAATAATGTTAATTACGCTTCTGCAACCATGTGGCATAAACTAGGAGCAAAAAGAATTGTTCTTGCGAGGGAACTGAGTTTGAAAGAAATTTTGGAAATTCGCGAAAGAACTTCCTCAGAACTAGAAATCGAGTGTTTCGTTCACGGAGCTATGTGTGTCTCTTACTCGGGAAGATGTTTATTGTCAAACTATATGACTAACAGAGATAGTAATCTTGGGGCTTGTTCTCATCCTTGCAGATGGAAATATTATCTTATAGAAGAGAAGCGCCCCGGGGAGTATATGCCGGTTTTTGAAAATGACCGCGGTTCATTTATTTTCAATTCCAAAGACTTATGTATGCTTGATCATGTTCCTGAGTTAATAAACGCCGGAATAACCAGCTTCAAAATTGAAGGCAGGGTTAAAAGTGAATATTACGTTTCAACGATAATTAAAGCTTACCGAGATGCCATAGATCTCTATTATGAGGGAAAAGATTTCGACTATAACCTTATGGATGAAATTAAAAAAGTCAGTCACAGAGAATACACAACAGGTTTTTATTTTGGAAAACCTACGGACAACGAACAGGTTTATACTAATAATTCATATGTCCGTGAATATGATCTTGTTGGAATTGTTGATTCATACGATGAAGAAAAAAACATGTTAAATGTTACTCAACGCAATAAATTTTTTGTTGGTGACGAAATAGAAATTCTTAAACCCAAAGGTAAGTTTGAAACTGTTACTGTTTCAAAAATGTACGATGAAAAAGGGAATGAAATCAACTCATGTCCTCATGCAACCATGAAGTTATCTATTCCTTGTGACATTAAATGTGAACCTTATACTATTTTGAGAAAGAAAAAATAAAAAAGCATCTTCGTGGTTATTCTAACTACGGTGATTATATGAAAAAACGTTCTGCAGCATTGAGGTTATTTTATGTATTTATCTTTATGATGCTTGTATTGAGGGTATTCTATATATCCTATGAAAAAGGAGCTCAGTATAAATCGCTTGCTAATAAACAGAGTTTTCTTTCCGTATCTGCAGAAAATAAAAGAAATGACATCATTGACAGGAATGGCAAGGCTATAACCGGTCTTGAAAAAAACACATATGTAATTTTGTTTTCAAGTAATGACAACAAAAGTGATTTCAAATTTTCAAAATTAATTTCTCAATATACAGATGAAGATGCTTATTCAATATACAGTTCTTTGTATAAAAACAGAAGGGTAATATTGAAACTAAATGATAAAAAAGATTTCTCTGAACTTAGAAAATACAAAAATATTATGTTAACAGAACTGAATTCAAGATATCTTTCCGACTATCCGGCTGCAGCTATAGTAGGTTATCTTGCAGATGGAACCGGAGTTTCAGGTATGGAATATGTTTATAACGAAATTCTTTCTGATTCTGATTCCGGTAGTTACGGTATGTTTTCAGATCCTAAAAATAATTTGTATGGAGATATACGTAAAAACAAATCGAATAATAGCATTAAATTAAAAACAACAATTAACCTTGATTACCAAAGGATTTGTGATGACGTACTAAAAAAATTCAACAGACCTTCGGCAGTTGCTTTGATTGGAGTAAATGACTTTCAGCTATATGCTATGTCGTCATATCCTACATTCAGACAGGATAAAATTGCTGATTATTTAGGACAGGAAAACGGTTCACTCAGTAACAGATGCCTGCAGAATTATGATATGGGCTCTATCTTTAAAATTGTTGTAGCAGCTGCCGCTTTGGAGAATGGATTGTCTGTGTCTGAAAAGTTATATGATTGTAGTGGATGTGTGTATGTTCATGACCAGAAATTTGAGTGTCACAATATATATGGGCACCAAAACCAGAATATGATGGAAGCTTTTGCAAATTCTTGTAACCCTGCTTTTATTGACATAGGAAACAGAATAGGGTATACTAAAATATTGGATATGGCACAAAAATTCGGCTTTGGCAGCAAAATTTTTATGCCGGTTGAAGTTGGTTACGATGCTACAATTGTGCCTGATAGAGAAAATTACTATTTATCTGATCTTGCGAATATTTCAATCGGTCAGGGGCGACTAAATTGCAATGTAGTTCAGGGAGCTGTTTTAAGTGCAGTTATTGCCAACGGAGGACAATTCAGAAATGTTGAATCTGTTTTGGGGATTGTCGATAAGGACAATAAGTTAATTAAAAGCACTTTGAACAATGCACCTAAAAGAATAGTAAGTAGAATTACCGCTGAAAAAATCAAAAAAATGATGCTTTACACATGTACAAGCGGGACAGGAACTTCTGCAAATCTGGATTTTGTAGGTGCAGGAGGGAAGACAGGATCAGCGCAGACAGGGTGGCTTGTTAATGGTGAACTATATCAGCATGCCTGGTTTACGGGATTTTTTCCTGCGGATAACCCGGAATTTGCTTTATGTGTTCTGGTTGAAAACGGAAAGTCAGGCAGTGAAACAGCGGCACCTGTTTTTAAAGAAATAGGTGATAGAATAATGAATTTAAACGAATAGGAGAATAAAATTTGGGACTCTATATTATTATAGCATGCTTAATACTTCTTATAGTTTTGCTTTTATTTAAAAGAAATAACAATGACAATTCACAACTTCGTAATGATATTACAAATGAAATTAAAACATCTATGAAGTTGTTTAGTGATACACTCACAAATTCACAGAATGTCATGGTCAATATGCAGAATAACAGACTTAAGGAGTTATCTTCTCAACTTTCTGAAAACCAGAATAACCTTAGAGATAATGTTACGGAATTACTTAAAAGTTTTGACGAGAAGATTTCTGCAATTTCTGTTTCAAATGATAAAAAACTCGAAGAAATCCGAAACACTATGGAACAAAAAATCAAGACTATGCAGGAAGATAACAGTAAAAAGCTTGATGAAATGAGAAATGTTGTTGATGAAAAACTTCATAAAACTCTTGATGAGAGAATTGGCCAGTCATTTAAAATAGTCAGCGAGAGACTTGAACAGGTTTATAAAAGTTTGGGAGAAATGCAAAATCTTGCTGTAAGTGTAGGAGATTTAAAAAGAACACTTTCAAATGTTAAAACCAGAGGTATTATAGGCGAAGTTCAGTTAGGAAGTATATTAGAACAAATTTTATCCAAAGAACAATATGAGGCAAATATCTCAACTAAACCTAATTCTTCATATTTTGTTGAGTATGCAGTAAAAATGCCCGGAGACGGGGATATGCCTGTATATTTACCTATAGATGCAAAGTTTCCCCTTGATGCATACAATAATCTTGTTGATGCATACGAAAACGGAGCACAGGAGAATATAGAAGCTTGCTCAAAGATTCTTGAAACAAGAATTAAAGCTTTTGCTAAGGATATAAATGACAAATATATCGCTCCACCCCATACTACTGACTTTGCTATTATGTTTTTACCTACTGAAGGGCTTTATGCTGAAGTTGTAAAGAGGGATATATTTGAGTATGTTCAGAGAGAGTACAATATAATAATTGCAGGTCCTACTAACATGGCAGCACTTCTGAACAGTTTGCAGATGGGATTTAAAACACTTGCAATACAGAAACGTTCAAGTGAAGTGTGGATGATTCTTGGTGCTGTAAAAACAGAATTTGATAAATTTGCCGCTGTTCTTGAAAATGCGCAGGCAAAAATAGAGAATGCCAGCAATGAGCTTGATAAATTAGTAGGAGTAAGGACAAGGCAGATTCAGAAAAAGCTTAAAGCTGTTACATATCTCGAAGATACAGAAGCAAAAAATGTCCTTATGATTGAAGAAGAACAGGAGTAAGTATAATGGAACTGTATGAAAAAGTTTTAAATAAAAAAAGCATTTTCAATGGTAAGATTATAAATCTGCATGTTGAAGATATAGAGTTACCGGATAATACAACGTCAACACGTGAAATTGTTGAGCACCCGGGTGGTGTTTGTATACTTGCAGTTACAGATGAAAATGAGATTCTTATGGTTAAACAATTCAGGTCCGGTCCCAAAGAGGTTATGCTTGAGATCCCTGCCGGTAAATTGGAATATGGTGAGGATCCTTATGAATGTGCATTGAGAGAAGTTGAAGAAGAAACCGGATATGTTCCCGGAAAATTAAGTCTTATATGCGATTTCTGCTCTTCTCCGGGTTTTACAAACGAAAGAATATATTTATACCATGCTGAAAAACTCGTTAAAAAACAACAGAAACTTGATGATGATGAGTTTTTGGAAATATATAAATATAAAATTGAAGATCTTGAGTTAATGCTTAAAAATAACGAATTAAAAGATGCTAAAACTATAATTGCAATTCAATATGCAAAAAGTTTGATGTAAAGGGGTACATAACTATGGCTAATAAAGTTGTCAGATTACTCGGTAATGATTACAACATTGTTTGTAATGAATCGGATGAATATGTTCAGAAAGTCGGATATTACGTTGATAAGAAACTTAATGAAGTTGCCTCACGCAACGGACAACTTCCTACAAATATGCTTGCTATTTTAGCTGCTATTAATATTGCTGATGATTATATTAAAGAGAAAAGCAAAGGTGAAGAATATCTTACTCAGATAGCAGAATATTCGAAAATCATCAGCAGAAATAAAGCCGTTATTCAGGAAAGTAAGAACAAAATTGACAATCTGAACAATGAAATACAGAGATTGAAGATTGAAATTGCAAAGCTTGAAATGCGAGGTAGATAATATGAAATTAAAAATACAGTATATACCAAATTCAAAAGGTGAAAAGATTAATTGCCCGTTTTATGCAACAGAGGGGAGTGCCGGTATGGATTTATCGGCTTGTATTGATGAACCTGTACTGATAAAAAAAGGTGAAATCAAGTTTATTCCTACTGGTATCGCTATTTCTCTTCCTTCAAATGAATATGTTGCATATATTTATGCAAGAAGCGGACTTGCTTGCAAAAAAGGTATTACTCTCGCTAATTGTGTAGGAGTGATTGACAGCGATTACAGAGGAGAAATTAAGTGTGCACTTATAAACCTCGGAAATGAAGATTTCACCGTAAATTTTGGCGACAGAATTGCTCAGCTTTTAATTGCACCTGTATGCAAAGCTGAAATAACCGAATGTGAAACACTTGATGAAACCGAGCGTGGAAGCGGTGGATTCGGTTCTACCGGTGTATAATGAAAAAACTTGATATTGTTATAATAATATCTGTATTACTTTTGTCTTTGATAAGCTTCTCTTTTTGTACGAACAGAGAAGCTTGTGAAGTGTTAGTTGAAATTGCCGGTAAAACGTATGCTACATATTCAATCAATGATGATCGGGTAGTTTCTATTGAAACAGAATATGGAAACAATCTCCTTGTTATTGAAAATAAAGAAGTGTTCATAACTAACAGTTCGTGCAAAGATAAATTGGAAATAAAAGCCGGTAAGATATCAAAGACCGGACAGAGCTTGGTTTGTTTACCAAACAAACTTGTTGTTACATTGAAAGGAGATTTGCGGACTATTGTCAACACATATTGAAAAAATGTCCCGAATATGTTTCCTTATTACAATGGGACTGTTATTCGGATATGTAGAGAATTTATTTCCGATTATACCTTTTCCCGGTTTAAGAATTGGATTATCTAACATTGTTGTTTTATATTCTTTGTTTGTGTTGGGATTAAAATATACTCTTTTCCTTGCAATTATCAAATCAATTCTTAACGGTTTACTTTTTTCAGGAACTATCAGCATTTTTTACAGTCTTGTTTCAATAACTTTTTCCGTTTTGATAATGTATATTTTAAAAAAGCTTTTTTATCCTGAAAAAGTTACTGAATATGGTATCAGTGTTGCCGGAAGTGTCATGTTTAATATTTGTCAAATTCTGATTGCATCCGTACTTTTGAAAACTAATGCTGTATACTATTATATGCCTTTTATGATTTTAGCATCAGTTTTTACAGGACTTTTAATTGCATTTATTAGTAAATTAACAATGAGACAGATTAGAGGATTAAAATGAGAAACAGTTTTATCAAAAAAATTACAATATTGTTTATAATAATCAGTATAGTATTACTTTGTATTTTTACGCCTGTGCTTAAACACATAGGTAAAGGCATAGGTACAGTTGTAAGCCCGGTACAGAATGGTATTACTAAGTGTATTAACGGTGTTCGCGGTTATTTTGCTTATCTCGGTAGATTAAAAAATACGGATAAGCTTAATGCCGAATTACAAGCTAAAATAGATAAATTACAACAGCAAACAGCTGATTATGACCGAATTAAAAATGAAAATGACAGACTTAATGAAATCCTGGAGCTTAAAAATAGTTACTCCGAAAAAAATTCAGTAGTAGCTGAAATAATTTCTAAAAATGGCGGGAACTGGTTCAAAGTTTTTACCATTAACAAAGGCGAAAAAGATGGTATTTCAGTAAACGATGCGGTTGTTAATTCCAATGGGCTGATTGGACGTGTTTCTGAATGCGGTTCCAACTATGCTAAAGTTATAACAATAATTGATACTGAACATTCCGTGAGCGGAATAATCGGAAGAACTGGAGATTTTGTGCAGCTTGACGGTGATGTCAAACTTATGAAAGACGGTTTGTGCAAAATGTCTGTCATTACTGAAGATGCAGATGTAATGATTGGTGACACGGTAGAAACATCAGGTATTGGAGGGGTATATCCTAAGAATATTGTTATCGGAACTGTACTTAAGTTTGAAGAAAACACTGATGGAACAGGTACATACGCAGTTTTGAAACCTTATGTGGATTTTCAGCGTTTGTATGAAGTTATGGTTATAAAGAGTAACGGAGGTAAATAATGAAAAAAATTTCCATTTTTCTTATTTCAGCTTTGTTAGTTGTATTGCAAGTAACGATAACATCACACTTTAAGTTCTTTGGTCTTAATTACGGATTTGCACTTGTATCTGTAATTGTTGTTGCATGTATATTTGACAAGCAGACCTCAATTGTTAACGCTCTGGTTTGCGGAATTTTTTTTGATACATTTGCGTCATCACACTATGGAACTTATCTTACTGTGTTTTTGATTGCAGCATTGTTAACAGTATTTATTTCAGAATTTATGTATAAAGGAAGTCTTGTCACTTCTTTAGTTGTAACTTTTATTTTGACATTTTTATCAGAACTGATATTGTATTATATATTTATAGCATCTCAGGGAGGCACTTATCACAGCTATGTTCTTACAAGGGTTGTATTGCCTCAGTCATTGATAAATGCCTTTATTTCTATAATTGTTTTTGGTATATATAAATCTTTATATAAAAAGCTAAAATTAGACAAGCAATGGTGATTAAATGAATTATAACAGATCAGCCAGAGGAGTTTTGATAGCTGCATTTTCAGTTGTATTGCTACTTCTTTGTATTTTCAGACTTTCAAATTTACAAATAGTAAATGGAGATAATCTGCGTAAGGTCTCTGAAGATAAACTAAATATGACTATAACCATTAAAGCTCCGCGAGGAAATATACTTGATCGTTACGGAGAAACACTCGCAGGTAATAAAATGTGTTATAATCTTCAAATTCAGAAAACTGATTTAGGAAAAACTGAATTTGCCGAGACTCTTTACAAGATGTACAAACTTGTGGGTGGGTTCATTGATTTTTCTGATAATTTGCCGATATCTTCGGAAGAACCCTTTAGTTTTACTTTTATAACAGATTCAAATGGTTCTGCAGAAAAGAAACTTGATAAGTGGTTTGATAAGTATAATCTTAACGAAGATATGAATGCAAACCAGACAATTGAAAAACTTTGTGAAATATATGGTATTAACAATAATTATTCCTCTGTTGAAAAAAGAATTCTAGCAGGATTGATATATGATATGAAATTAAGAGGTTTCAGTCTTTATAATCCATATACACTACAGGAGGACATTTCAGCTGAAGCGATAGCCATAATCAAGGAAAACAGTGATTCTCTTCCTGGAGTTACAGTCGTTGAATCCTCTGTAAGATATTATCCTGACGGTGAATTGTGTGCTCATCTACTTGGGAATGTTGGCGTGATCTATCAGGAAGAATATGAAAAACTTAAAGATGAAAACTACAGTATGGATGCTACCATTGGAAAACAGGGTATTGAGCTTTCTTATGAAAAATACCTGAAAGGTAATGATGGTATTAAAGGTTTTGAACAGACTCTTTCAGGATTGAGCGATGTAATTACTGCTAAACCCGCCGAACAGGGAAACAATGTTTTTCTTACTATTGACAAAAATGTTCAAAAGGTAATGGAAAGCACACTGGAAAGCACTATTAATCTTATAAGCAGTGGATATGCTCCGGATTGTAATTCCGGCAGTGCTGTATGTATTGATGTGAACAACGGCGAAATTATTGCTATGGCATCGTATCCTGCCTATGTACCATCTGAATATAACAAAAAGTACAATGAACTTATTAAAAATCCGGGAAATCCTGTATGGAACAGAGCTATAGGCGGAGCATATGAACCGGGTTCGACTTTTAAAATGCTTACAGCTATTGCTTCATTGGAAGAAGGAATTGTTTCTCCGAATGAACTGATTCTTGATAATGGTGTATATCGGTATTATAAAGATTATCAACCGCAATGTATGGAATGGAAATACGGAAAAACTCACGGTTATGTAGATGTGAGAAAGGCTTTGCAGGAATCTTGTAACTATTACTTTTTTGATGTAGGAAGAAGACTTGGCATAGAAAAACTTAACGAATATCAGAAAAAATTCGGATTTGGTACAAAAACAGGGATTGAAATCAATGGAGAGGTTTCAGGACAGATTGCGTCTCCCGAAAACAAGAAAAACAGAGGAGAGAACTGGAATCCCGGAGATACTCTTCAGGCATCAATCGGACAATCTGATAATCTCTTTACTCCAATACAACTTGCCAGCTATGTGGCTACTATAGCAAATGGCGGAACAAGATATCAACCACATCTTGTGAAATATGTAAAAAGTGCTGATGACGGTTCTCTTTTGGAAGAAAAGAAACCGGTTGTGTTAGATAAACTCGATATTAGCGAAAGTACTATGAAAGCCGTAAAAGAAGGAATGCAGAAAGTTACAGAAGAAGGTACGGCAAGCAACGTTTTTAAAGATTTTCCTATCAAAGTTGCCGGAAAAACGGGAACTGCTGAGGTAAGTAAAGGTTCAAATAACGGTATCTTTGTTGCGTTTGCTCCGTATGATAACCCGCAAATTGCTATTGCTATTGTTATAGAACATGGTACCGGTGGTTATTTGGCTGCTCCGGTAGCAAAAGCAGTATTTGAAGAGTATTTCAAAACATCTGATTTTGAAGATTTGCTTACGGTAAAAACTTTATTAAAGTAGGTGCAATATGAACGAAATTATTATGGTTGCTTCCGGTAAGGGAGGAGTCGGAAAGACAACAGTATCTTCAAGTATTGGCGTATCGCTTTCTCAACTTGGAAAGAAAGTGTGTCTTATTGATTTTGACTTTGGATTACGTAATCTTGATCTGGCATTAGGTTTAGAGAACAATGTTATATACGATATTGTCGATGTTATGATGGACAACTGTAAATTAAGAGAAGCTGTGATTAAAGACAATAAGTATTTATCGATGGGATTTATCCCCGCTGCTCAATTTAAAGATGACGTAAATTTTAATATTGATAAGTTTGAGTCAATTCTTACAGAATTAAAAAAGAAATATGATTACATAGTTATAGATTGTCCCGCTGGTATAGGAGAAAATGTTATTATGGCTTCGAAATTCTCGACAATGGGTATCGTTGTCGTTAATGCGGAACCGTATTCTCTTCGCGATGCAGATAAACTCGTTTCAATAATGGAAAAGAATGAGCAAATAAAAGATATAAGAATGATTGTTAACAGAATAAGGAAAGATTTTGTAAAAAAAGGTCTTATGCTTAATATTAACGATATTATTGAAGTTATTGGTGTACGCTTGCTTGGAGTGATCCCGGAGGATAAATCTGTAATTGAGGCATCTATCAAAGGTACTCCTGCTGTTTTGTTAAAAAGGAATAAAACTGCAACTGAATTTATGAATATAGCAAAACGAATTTGCGGTGAAAATATTCCACTTACCGATTTTAAAAAGAAAACTTTATTTAAATCAAAATAATTGAATATAATTTTTATTTATAAAATATACTTTACTGAAGTTAGTGGAGGTGCTTATGAATAAAAGATATATAAGTAAAACAACGAAACAGAAGAATGAATATGGACGCAGAACTGTTAAACAATTGCTAATTTCAATAATTGTTTTTATATCTGTAATTTCCGTTTCAAATATCAGTCCTGAATTTAAAAGAATTGCCAAAGACTACACAAGGGAAAATACAGATTTTATCTCGGTTGGAAAAATTGCCTTCCAAAAGATCGAGCAATGCTTTAAGGAATATAGTGAAATGACAGATATAAAATGAAAAAGTTTTATATCAGTCCATATATCGCAGCTTTGATTTTTATTTCTTATGTAGGTGGAACAATACGCGAGTATCTTGTTGTGTTTTTTATAGCTTTTATTCATGAAATGTCTCATCTGTTGGTTGCTGTTATACTTGGTTACAAAGTGTTTTGTTTTAAAGTAATGCCTTATGGCGCATGTCTTGAACTTGAAGATGGTTTTAGTTCTGATATTGATGAACTGATGGTTTCTTCAGCAGGACCGCTGGCAAATTTGATAATGTTGATTGTATGCGCATTTTTAAAGCAACATTTGGAAATAGACACTTCTTTTTATGCATATTCGAATATTTATATGATGATTCTTAATATGATACCTGCTTTTCCTCTTGACGGAGGCAGAATATTTGAATGTGTAATCAGGGAATTTGTAAACAGTGAATATAAGTATTTAGGTAAAGCAATTTGCACCGTAACATCTGTTTTTGTACTGAGTATGGGAATAATGTTATTTTTAAAAACTAAAGATAATTTTTCCTTGTTGCTTGTAGGTTTATTTATGATAAATTCAAGAACTTATTATCATGATAAAACTAAGGA
>CAZMHL010000009.1:0-21353 GCA_964566065.1 uncultured Eubacteriales bacterium | reverse complement strand
TCGCCCCCTAATCTTGAGGGGATAGAGGTACACTTTTATGATTTTCCGTCATTACAACTTAAAAGTTGTAATTTCCTACAAATTAAAAAAAGACGGTTGCCCGTCTTTTTTTTATGAATAATATATAGTTAATAATTTAGGTTCAAGCTCTGATATTAGTCAGAGTTTGTTTTTTGTTATCTTCTCGAGCTTCCTCGTTTTGATTCAAAGTTTCTTTTAAGTGTAAGCATTTTTTCGTCACTGACAAGCTTGAACTTGTTCATTTTGTCTTCAAAGGACATATTCACATCAGCTTTGCTTGTAAACATAGCAACATCAGCAGGACGGCTTGTTGCCTTTGCTTTCTCTTCCTCTAATACTTTTTTGATTGAAAGGCTGATTTTTCCTTTAGGTTCGGTTGACACAACCTTAACCTTAACCTCATCGCCAACCTTTACAAAATCGTTAATGTCCTTTACGTAGTCAAGAGCTACCTCAGAAATATGTACCAATCCGGTTTTGCCTCCGTTCAACTGAACAAAAGCGCCGAAATTTGTAACTCCCGTAATTTTACCTTCAACAGTGCTGCCTACCTCAATCTGCATAAAACAGAAATCCTCCTTAGTTTATTTCAAAGAAGAGTCAATAAATAAAACTTCATTCTCTTTTAAATATCCAAGCTTATCCCGGGCAATATCTTCAACTCTTGAAAGATAGTTTTCTTCTTTCATCTGTTCTTTCATTTCCTTGGTTTTCTGCTTCTCCTCGGAAATTTCACTTTTAATTGTCTGAGCGTTTGCTTCAAGTGTGTTAATTTTTATCTGCTGTTTTACAAAGGTCACGGAAAAATAAATGAGTAATACGGCTACCAGAAAAATTCTGAGCGGCTTTTTCGATTTGATTTTAACACGCTTTTTTGCCAAATTTATCCTCTCCTATCTCCGAAATATTATACAGCGGAATTTATGTACACTTTTTTTAATTTTAAAACAAAAATTTCTGTATGTCAATTGTATTTTACGGATTTTTTTGAAAAATACCGATTTTTTAAAAAGTTTTTTCAAAAACAGCAGTAATTTCAGCAAAATCCGCAAAGGGAACAGCAAAACGTAAAGAACTTTTGAGGTAACATTCAGGGAAATTCTCAAGACAAAAAAGCCTGTTTTCACAAACAGACGGCTCACCGTAAAGTGATATATTAAAAAACCTGAAATTATAAGCGGTGCGTCGTACCATCTTAAAATTCCGCCGCAGGTTATATATAGCCCGTAAAACACCAAAAAAGCATCGGCAATCCAGAAAATAATATCCTGAATAAAAACAACTGCAGGCGGATTTTTTCTTCCCTTTCTCAGTATTCTGAACAAATCGTAAAGAACGCCTGTAAGAACGCCTGAAAGGATGCAAACCAAAAGCACCTGAAATTCATTTTCAAGAGTAAGTCCCATTATCTAAACAACCTTGCAAGAAAACTTTCCTTTGAAGTTGCCGCATCCTCATAGGAAATACTGTCCACATTTCCCTCCACCTTAAGCTCGCCCGTTTCAACGTTAAGCTTGCTTATGTGAAGCTCCGTCCCGTAAATTGAAAGCATACCCATTTGTGTATTCAATACAATTTCCTGTTCGTTGAAGCTTTCCACATCCGTTACCGCCGAAATGCTCATCCTCCCCCTGTTTTCCATTACCACATTGTGCACAACTTCGTTTTTCATTTCCATAATTTTCAGCCTTTCCGCCCAATATGCAAATGGGCTTTTTAAAGTGTATGCTGAAAACCAAAGAATAATGAGCTAAGCAAGAACAGGCGGAACACAAAATTTGTGTTCCGCCTGTTCGACTTTCCGAAGGAGAAAGATTTAAGGGCTTAATTATTAAAGATATCTTTCGATTTCTTCAAGTTCAGTTTTGGCCTGATTCAAAGCATTGTTTGCAGTATCTTTTTCCCCTCTTGCATTTTCAAGAGCTTGTTTTTTTTCTGTAAGAACCGCCTCTGCGCTTGAAAGTGCCGTTCTTGCCGCAATAACCTCTGCAGATTCTTCTGTCTGTGCAGGCTGTGAAGAATTTGCCTGTTCTGACTGTGCTTCAAGAGCTGAAAGAACTTCTCTTGCAGTAGCAAGATTTGTCTGTGCAGTGCTTACCGCATTTTCACGGGTTTCTCTTGAATTTGTAAGCTCTGTGAAATCGCCGAATGCAGTTTCCATCGTGCTCTTCCTTTCAAGAGCAGTATCCTTTGCAGTATTAAATGCAATTTCTGCTTCATCCATTTCTGTCTTTACTGCATTTTCTTCTGCAAACGCAGTATTATATGCCTCTGTCGCATCTGCAACTGCCTGAGTTGCCGCATCGGTTTCTTCGGGAGTTGCTTCTGCCGCAAGAGCCGCCAGAGCTTCTTCTGCCTGTCTTTTATCTTCAAGCTTGTCAGCAGTTACGTCCTGTTTTGCGGCGTATTCTGTCTGCTTGTTTTCAAAAGCGGTTTTCTTTTCGTTTTCTTCATTTGCCGCTGCTGTGTAGGCTGCAAGTGCATCGTTATATGCAGTTTCAGCATTTGCAAGGTCTGTTTCATACTGCGTTAAAGCCGTCTGTGCATTGGTAAGTGCGGTTTCTGCTTCTGTCACCGCAGTTCTTGCATCGGTAAGTGCCTGTTCCCTCTGCTGTTCTTCCTGCTGTTGCTGATTTTCATTTGCAAGAAGAGTATCAAGAGTCTGCTGTGCATTATTTTTATCAGTTAAAGCGTCATCATATTCCTGCTGAGCCGCATTAAATGCCGTAAGTTTTTCGTTGTAAACTGTCTCTGCTGCCGTAAAGGCGGAAAGTGCAGTTACATATCTTGCCTGATACTGCCAGTTAAATACATTTCCTATGCTTCCGCCCATAACAACACTGTTATATCCCTTAAAGATTACAACATCTGTTATTTCATCTCTTGAATATTTAATAAGAGCGGTATAGTCAAGGTCAGAGTCAATTGCTCCGTTTATAACTTTTGTTACCATTATTTCGGCAAATACACCGTTGTTTACTCTCTTATCAGAACCCGGTGTTTTTGTAAGATCAACTATCGTAATATTTGCATTCTGCGGTATTCTGTGTCTTGATGTAGACGGCTGATCGTAAACTGTTGAAAGCTGAATTATTCTTGTTGCCGAATCCTTGTTTGAAACCACACCAAATACATACTGTGAGCCGTAATTTGATGAAGATATATTTGTTGTTATAAGTCCCGCTCTGTATGCCGCAGGAATGTTGTTGGCAGTAAGCACATAATCGTCTGCCGTACCGAAAGCAACTTTATCTATTTTCCCTTTTGAATCAAGAGCGTATTCAAACACATCGCCCGCATTGAAATCATTTGCTGTCATTCCCGAATCTGACGAAGTGTCGTAAGTGTAAAGGTTTCCGTTCTGAAGGAAGGTAACTCTTGCCACAGCATATCCGTCTTCATCAACGGCAGTCTGCGCTCTTTTAACAACTGCAAGGTTTGAACTGTCGCCTACTGTTATTGCAGAATTTGTTATAACCAGAACCTCAACATCGTAATACTTGTCCGGTGAAATGTATGCAACATTATACGTTGCTCTGTCGCTGAGTGCATTTGCAGACGCGATTGTAAAATCATCTTCGGTTGTACCTGCTTTTATCGGAAGCATAAACACAATTGTATTTTTGCTTACACCGTAATTACCTACAGTAAGATTCGCTTTATTGTATTCAACACCTACACCTGTTGTAACAGACAGATAATCACCATAATTTGAATTTGTGTTTGAGTTCGCAACCGCAAGACCCGAAAGCTTGCCCTGACTGTCAACTGTGTATCTTACAACTCGGTTGCCGTATCTTGCAGTGTTTGTACCGAGAGCATCGTCTGATGTATATGTCCATACAGAACTGTTTCCGTTAAGGCTGTTTACAAGTGCAAACACCTCAGCTGCGGTTTTTGTGGTTGCAACACTGCTTACACTGTAGTCTGTGACTGTTACTCTTGATGCAATCTCATAAACGACAGTGCTTCCGTTTGCTGTAAGCAACTGAATGTTATGAATCTGTTTGCCCATTCTCGTAACCTGTTCAATACCGGAAATAAATCCGTATTTGGAACTTGATGACCTTGATGTAATATCAAAATAAGCAATATTTCCGAAAATATCAATGTAAATATCGCCATACGTTCCCGCCTCTACACGGTCCATGTTAGAAGTAGTATAATCTGCCATGCTGGCAACTTTATATAAGCTTCCGTTTATGTAATACTCGCTGTCATAAATTGAGTTTGCGCTGTACATTGAATCTATTGAAGATGAGATTTTCTCTCTTGAAACAATCATATCAACGCTCTTGTTGTCAAGGCTTCTTGCAACGGAAAGTACGTCCCATTCACGAAGCTGTGAGGATTCTATTTCACTGTTGTTGTACTTTATTCTGTATGAATAGTTATTTTTATTGTTTAAGGTTATCGTTCCCCCATTTTTTGTTGCTATTTTAAGATTGTTTGAATATACTTCGTCAACAACAAAGGTTTCGTAAGCGGTTACATTAATAACGTCGTATTTATGGTCGCCGTTTCTGTCAAGAAGAGTAACACTTCCCTGATTAGGAGCATAGATATATCCGATGTCTCCGCCGGTAAGTCCGGGAATTCTTGTGCTTGTGTTAACGTCCTTCGCATAACCGTAAAATCTGCCGTTTACAACAAACACTGCACTGTTGTCAAGATTATACTCTGTATTTGTGCTGTCGGTATCTTCGTTGTAAACAGAGATGTACATTCCGCTCGTTCTTCCCACAACTGTCGGATAGTTTTCCGTAACATCGCTTATTTCCCTGCTGTCCTCAATTGTTACCTTGTTTGCTTTTTTAGCAGCAAAAACATATGAATTCACTGAATATTCATCATCTTCATCATAAGAAATATATACCGTCACCGAAGAGCCGAGATAATCGGCAATATCTGTATTTCCTGCTTTTAAAATAACTGTGTCGCCTACTCTCATATCGGCAACATCTTCGCCGTCTTTAACTGCGGTTATGGTAAGTGCCACTTCGCCGTCATTACAGTTTGTGCTTGCAGATGTGAGCGAGGTTATGTGATTTGCAGAAACATAGCCTTCGAGTTTTCTTATTTTAAGCTTCTGTTCAAGAAGAATCTTACTTTCATCCTCTGCATATATTCCGCTGCCGTCGGAAGAGTAAGAAATCATTGAAAACATAGGAGCAGTAAGAGTCTGATATGTGAGCTTTGCAACTACTTTTCTGGTTGCAAAATTGCCCGTTGTTTCACTTACACCGCTCGTTACACCAAGGTTTGAGGCAAGAACAAGATAACCAGTGGGAAATCCTCCGATTTTGCCTACAAAATTATCTGTATACTGAAGAGCGGCAATAAGCATTTTAATCATTTCTTCGTAAAGCACGTAATCATTTGGTCTGAAAGTTCCGTCCCCGTCACCTGCCACAATGTTCATCTGTGTAGCAACAGTTACGTCACCCGCAAACCAGTCGTCTGCCTTGACATCGGTATAATATGGTATATAACCCGTTGCTTCTACAGCCCGGGAAAGACCGCTTATTCTGTTTACTATTGCAACAGCCTCTGCTCTTGATATGTAATCATTTGGTCTGAAGGTTCCCTCTGAGTCACCCATAAATACTCCCATTGCAGAAAGAACGTTTATAGCCTCTTCATAAGAGGAACCAAGGTCTCCCGCAGAAATATCGGAATATGAAGATGCATAAGCCGATGCATTGAACATTAAAAGCACTGCCATAAGCAATGTGAATATTCTTGTAATTGTTTTCATAACATTCATTCCTTTCTTGCACTTTGATTTTAATATGAAAGCTTTCATAAAGTCAACAGTTGTAACATAAATGTAATTATAAAGAAAAATATTTTGTTGTTTTATCACATTTTTATCACAATTGAAAGGCTGACCTTATGAAAAAAGCTCTTACTCCCGCTACAATTCTGCTCTGTACACTTTTGGTGTGCATATTTATAACCCCTGTTTTACCGGTATTTAAAACCTATGAAAAAGACAGCATAACTATACGTCCCTACGGAATTTCAGGCTGTGAAATAAGCTGTAAAAACAAAAAAGGGCTTGTTAAAAAATACACAAGCTTAACAGTAAGCCCATCCTGCCGGATAAAACATTACGACTTTAACGGTGATGGCATTGACGAGCTTTACATATTTGATGAAAACAACCACGAAATAATTGATTTTTCAAAGGATATACCACTGCGTATAAGTGACAAAGAAGATTTTTTACCCCTTAAATTAAAATTTACCAAAAACGAAGCCTCTTTCACCGCCTATCTTGAAAACGGACAGAATTTTGAGCTTTTCCCGAAAAACGCAGAAGGGCTTTACCCGGAAGAAACAGCAGAAATTACAATTACGGATTTTAACAACGACAAAATATACGAAATCTGCCTTTTGCAAAATATTAAAAATGAAAAAAATGAAAATATCTACACCGTTAAAACCCATAAAACCTTTAACGGCAGATATTTTACGATTCCGGAAATAAAAGTGGAAGAAAAAACGGGGATGACCCCCGTTTCACCAATCAGTTAAGTTTGCCTTACGGCAAGTGATGTTATTTTCAATAGTGATGTTTACTCTGAAAGTGATGTTTCGCCTGACGGCAAAGCGGCAAACTTTACATCACTTTTGTCAAAAAACATCTCTAAAAACATAAAACCTTGCGGCTTTAGTGATATTTTATCCGCCTTTACAGTTATCCGGAGGATTCTGAATGCTGCAACAGAAACGGAGATACATTTGTTGTAAGGCTCAAGCACATCGGGAATAACTGCGGATGAAACATCTTTAAACATATCATCTGCATTTTTTCTGTCCTGAAAGTTACCGGAACGCCTTTTGCACAATAAACCTTAACATATATAGCAAATACAAATCAATGTACTTTCGGTCCGATTTTTGCATATTATGTCAAACCTCCAGATCCTGCGGATTTGGAGGTTTGTTTAGTTTTAACCTGTGATTGAATCATTCTGTGTAAAAGGCTCGTTGAAAATCATCTGAATATAAACTTCGGTTTTCTGTCCTTCAATAAGGAACTGAACCTTGTCTACGTTTTCAAGCTGTGTAAGCGAATTTACAATTGAATAAACGGTGAGCATTTCACTGTTTGAACCGCCGATGTGCCTTGAAATAAATTCCTGGGAAAGGTTTACAAAGCACACTCCCTCTTTTGTCTCTACAGAAAGGATTTTTGTTTCCTCGGGAATCGTTTTAACAAGAATTTTCTTTTCGGGACCTTTTATAAGCTCCTTTAAAATTCTCATTTCAACAGATTCTTTAGCCGAAAGAGTTACCTTTCTTGCCTCTGCTACAAGCTTTCCCGCTTCCTTGTCCGCAAAATAAAGTCTTACATATCTGTGCTGTTCATCTTCGGGATCGGTGTCATAAACAATATCCTCCGCGCTCATTTTCCCCACTTCAAAACCGTCCGCATCAATATATACGCCTGAATTCACAAGAATTTTTACACTTTCAATGCCCTCAACCGAGGTAAGTGTGCGGAGAATTGAAGTTCTTATTAAAATATTATCCGTTTCAACGGAGCTGTATATATCCGCCGAAAAATTACAGATTGCACAGTTATTTTCAACGCTTACCGAAAGAAGTTCTGTTTCCTTCGGAATTACCGATACCGCATCTGCTCCCGCCGGACCTTTTAAAAGTTCATTGATAATTTTTTCAGCAAGGATTTCGGACGGATCGTATTTTATTTCTCTTGTCTGTGAAACTATATCTGTTTTAGCCGGATTAACAAAATAAAGTGTTGCTTCATATTTTTCAAGGTTTTTGTCTTCGCCGCATCCTGCAAGAGAGCAGAGTAAAACCGCAATAAGGCAGATTGCCGTCAGTTTCTTCATAATTCCACATCCTTTCTAAAGTCTTTTGGGTACAGAAATTATAAATCTTGTACCCTCACCAAGCTTACTTTCAACGCGGATAGTTCCGCCGTGAGATTCCACAACGCCTTTGGCAATAGCAAGTCCGAGACCTGTTCCGCCGCTTTCTCTTGCCCTGTCCTTATCGACCCTGTAAAATCTGTCAAATATTTTTTCTGTGTCCCCCTCGGGAATTCCTATACCGTTGTCAGAAACTTCTATGCGGCATCCGGAGCCCTCGTTATACACAAGAAGCTGAACCATTCCGCCGCCGGGAGTATATTTTATTGCATTATCGGTAATGTTATACACAACCTGCCAGAACTTTTCCCTGTCAACAAGAGCAAGCACCTCGCTGGTTGTTAAAATTGAAAGCTTTATGTTCTTATCGGCTGCAACAGGTGTAAGACTCTTTATAATTCTCTGTGCCATTTCGTTTATGTCGGTTACCTTGAGTTCAAGAGCATCGTGTTTGAAATCAAGCTTTGTAAGATCTAAAAGTCTTGAAATAATTTTATTGAGTCTGTCAACCTCGCCGTTTATGTCTTCCATAAATTCCACTACCATTTCAGGGTCGACATTTTCGCCCATTGAAAGTATTGAATCAGACAGAAGCTTTATTGAGCTTAAAGGCGTTTTAAGCTCGTGGGACGCATTTGAAACAAAGGCACGTCTGTCGTCCTCAAACTCGTTAAGCTTATCAATCAGCGTATTAAACGCTTCACCAAGCTGGGATATTTCATCGTCTCCGTTAACCTCAACCTTTTCGTCAAGTCTGCCGTCGTCCTGCATTCCCCTGATGACCTTTGTAAGTCTTTCTACAGGACCTATTATAACATCTGCCATTACAGAGCTTAATATTCCGATAAGTATGCACACCACAAGAGAAATTACTATAAGTATCCACTTTATGTCATCAATGAAGTCATCAGTTGCCTTTGCAACCGTTGAAACATAAACAACTCCGATAGTCCGGGAATTTGAGATGATTGAAACCGCTCCCTGAACTACCGTACCTACGTCCTCTTCAGTGTAGGTATTTGCAACGTCCTCTCCTTTGATTGCGGAAATAATTTCCTCTTTTACAAGAACTTTTCCTCTGATGTTTGAGTTAAGTCCCGAGTCATATACAACCTCTGCCTTGTCATTGGTCACAATTACTCTTGTCTGATCATCAAGGTTAAGCTGATTTATAATATAGGGAATATTGCTCTCGCCGTTTTTAACGTAGCTTCCAACCATATTTGCAATAACATTTGCATCGGTTACAACTTCAATTTTATTCTGATTGTAAAGATACTGACTTATTGAAGCAAGTATATAGTTTGAAATGAAAACCAGGGTTAAAACTATTATGCTTAAGTAAGTAACAACAAGCCTTTTTCTCGTTTTCCCGAATTTTCTTTTATTCTTCTTTAAAGTAATAACCAACACCCCATTTTGTCATTATATATTTCGGCTGTGCCGGATCGGGTTCGATTTTTTCCCTTAATCTTCTCATGTGAACATCAACAGTTCTCGCATCGCCGGTTTTGGTATTCCCCCAGATTATATCAAGCAAATCGTCTCTTGAATAAACCCTGCCGGGGTTTGAGATAAACAGATCCATAATGTCATATTCCTTGACAGTAAGACTTATAACTCTTCCGTCAACGGTTACCTGTCTTGTTCTGAAGTCAAGTATTACATTTTGGGATTTATTCAAATCTGCGTTTTTTTCTCCGGTCTGCTTTCTTCTTAAAATCGCCTTTACTCTCGCCTTGAGCTCCAGAATGTTGAAAGGCTTGGTCATATAGTCATCGGCACCGTAGTCAAGTCCCATAATTTTATCCATATCATCACTTTTGGCGGTAAGCATTATTATCGGCACATTTGACGTTTCACGCACCTTCTGACAAACCTGAAGACCGTCCATTTTAGGAAGCATAAGATCAAGTATTATAAGGTCAATATTTCTGTTTTTTGCAAGCTTAACGGCTTCCAGTCCGTCGGAGGCTGTTTCAACCTCGTAGCCGTCCTGCTCAAAATTGAATTTAAGTCCTTTTACAAGGAGTCTTTCATCATCAACTATCAGTAATTTCATTTCTATCCTCCGGATAAACTTTTGATATATATATTCTAAATCAATTCCCGTATTTTTGCAATATTTTTTTGAATTTGTTTGTTGTAAAGACTGTCGATTTCTGTTATACTTGTTATATACATTATTTTATTCTGGTTACAGGAGATTCAAAATGAAAAAAACAGCTTTAATTTTACTTATTGCTATTTTTATTATAAACATACCGGCATTTGCCATTGAGGTGCCCAACATTGAAGCACCCACCTACTGTCTTGCAGCCCTTGACACGGGTGTGATACTGATTAACGAAAATTCATCGAAAAACGTTACTCCGTCAGAATTTTCTAAAATTATGACGGGTCTTATTGTTTGTGAAAAGCTTAAAGCGGAAGATGTTGTAAGCTTTGAAGAAAATGACATTGCTTTTTACAACTCTTACGGGAATATTGCAGCTGTTAAATCAGGGGAAAGTCTTACGGTCAGAGAACACCTTTTCAATATGCTTCTTCTGTACTCAGATGCAAGTGCAAATGCCCTTGCAAGGCACATTTCGGGAAGCACAGAAAAGTTTACGGAAGAAATGAACGAAAAGGCAAAAGAGCTTAAAATGGAAAACACTCTCTTCACTTCTCCCTCGGGCTATGATATAAACAATAAATCAAAAATTTCCGTTTGTGACCTTGCCGTTCTGGCACAAAGTGCTTACAAAAACGAACTTTTAAGAGAAGTGTTTTCAACAGTTTTATTTGAATTAAAGGGAGAAAAGCATTCAAGCAGAAATCACCTGCTATCAAAATACACCTATTCAGACTTTACCTATTCTGCGGCAACGGGTATGGCAGTTTGCGAAAGAGAAGACACCTGTGACATTGTTGCAACGGCAACAAGAGGCTCATTAAACCTGCTTGCCATTGTAATCGGAAGTCCGAAATCAACCCCGGGCCGCCAGTACTTTGACTGCATAAATCTTTTCGAATACGGCTTTAACAATTATACTTTAAGAACTGTTTGCAGAGAGAAAACAATACTCGACCAGATAGAAGTCAATTCGGGAAGCAAATCCTCTGTTACTTTAGAAACGGCTGAAAACTGTGTCGCTTACACTCCCATAAGATACAACAATGACCTTCTCACATACAAAATTATCAAAGAAGACAGTGTTACCGCTCCCGTAAAAGAGGGCGAAGTTCTGGGAAGCGCAGTTTTTTACTACGAGGATACGGAGCTTGCAACGGTTCCTCTTGTTGCAAGTGAAAAGGTTGGTTTTCGTCTTATTACGCCTTTCCTTTCCCATATAAACACAAAATTTCTTCTGATTGCAGTTGTTCTTTTGGTGCTTTATCTGACAGTAAAATACCACTCTCTCAAGAAAAAGGAAGCCCGCAGGCGGAGAAGAGAAAAAATCAAAAACAGGAAAGATTAAAAAATATGTTTCTGATTATTGTAAGAACCGCAATAATGAGCAGAATAAGTATTAAAATGAAATATCTTTTTTTCAACAGACTCACCTCAATAAACTGTATGTTGAAAAAACCTTGAATATATTGTATAATTGACACATACAGAATTTTATTTTATAAAATTTTCAAGGCTAACGTTCGCATCCGAAATGCGCCGATTTTTATAACTTATACATTTGCATACCAAAGGAGTAATTTATGATACTTTCAAAAGATGAAAAATCAATAAAAGAATACGAGGCGTTTGTGACCTCCTGCCCCAAAGGACACTTCTGTCAGGGAGAAATGTGGGCAAAAATAAAGGATAACTGGAAAAATGAGGTTGTTATAAGCCGTGACGAAGAGGGTAAAATCAACGGAGCTTTAAGCATTTTAATAAGAAAAGTTCCGATGTTCAATTCAACGCTTATGTATGCCCCGAGAGGTCCGGTTTGTGACTGTCACAACAAGGAGATTTTGAAAAATCTTTTCGACGGCGCAAAGGAGCTTGCAAAAAAGCACAACGCCTACGTTCTTAAAATTGACCCTGACATTAAAATTGACGACGAAGAATTTAAAAAGCTTGTTAAAGAATACGGATTTTCCGTTAAAAAAGCATCTAAAAACTTTGAGGGAATTCAGCCAAGATTTGTTTTCAGAATGGATGTTGAGGGCAAAACTGAGGACGAAGTTTTCGCTTCTTTCCATAACAAAACAAGATACAACGTTCGTGTTGCAGTGAAAAAAGGCGTTACAGTTACAATCGGCGGACGTGATGACCTTAAGAGATTTCACGAAATTATGGTTGAAACGGGCGCAAGAGACGAGTTCGTTGTAAGAACCCTTGAATATTTTGAAAAAATGTACGACGTTATGGCACCGGGCGGCAATTTAAGACTTTATCTTGCCCACTTTGAAGATAAAATTGTTGCAGGAACAATTGCAATTAAGTACGGTGACAAAGTTTGGTATCTTTACGGCGCAAGCTCAAACGATTACAGAAACGTTATGCCAAACTATCTTCTTCAGTGGGAAATGATTAAATGGGCAATTGAGGAAAAATGCAGAATTTACGACTTCAGAGGCGTTTCCGGTGACCTTGACCCGTCAAATCCTCTTTACGGTCTTTACAGATTCAAAAAAGGCTTTAACGGAGAATTTACTGAATTTATCGGCGATATTGACCTGACCTTCAAGCCCCTTATGAAGCTTCTTGTTGAAAAGGGTGAACCCATTTACAGAAACTTGAGAAGAAAGGTTATGCTTCGTAAATAATGAAAGAATACGTTATTGAAAAAGAAATTTTAAAACACAATATAAAGGTTATAAAAGAAAGAGCAAAAGGCGTTCCCGTTTGCGGAATTGTAAAATGCAACGGTTACGGAATGGACCTTGTTCCTTATGCCAAATTTCTTCTTGAAAACGGAATTGATTTGCTTGGAACCTCTACCGTTGAAGAAGCTCTTATTTTAAGACAAAACAAAATCGAATCCGATATTCTTCTTCTAACCTCTTATTCAGACTTTAATGATTGTTTGAAAATTGTTGAAAACAATCTGATTGCAACCGTAGGCTCAAAGGAAAGTGCCTACTCTCTTGATAAGGCAGGAAAAGAGCTTAACATAAAACCTCTTGCCCATATTGAATTAAACACAGGTATGGGCAGATGCGGATTTGATGTAGACAAGCCTGACAAAATTTTACCCTTAAAAAAGCTTGAAATAAGCTTCTGCGGAACCTTTACTCACTTTTCTTTCAGCTTTGCAAAAAAACCTGAATTTGTTGAAAAGCAGAGAAAAAAATTTGAGAAGGCTGTTGAATTTTTAAACGAAAACGGCTTTGAAACGGGAGTTCTCCACGCGGCAAATTCTTCCGCATTCTTAAAATATAAAAATACACATTTTGATATGGTGAGAGCAGGTTCTGCACTTCTTGGAAGAATTGAAGGTGCGGCATCTTTCGGTCTTAAGAGAGTGGGTTATTTAAAATCAAAGGTAATTGAAACAAACACACTTAAAAAAGGCGAAAACATAGGTTATGCAAACACCTTTAAGGTTAAAAGGGATACAAAAACAGCCATAATTCCAATCGGCTATGCCGACGGCTTTATGGTTGAAAAGAAAAATGATGCTTTCAGGTTTTCTGACATTTTAAGATACATTTATAACGATTTAAAACCAAAGAAATATTTTGTGGAAATAAACGGAAAAAAGGCGCAGATTTTAGGACGTGTCGGCATGTTTAACATTATTGCAGACGTAACAGAACTTGACGTTAAAGCGGGGGACACCGTTAAAGCGGATGCAAACCCCATTTTAACCGACAGCGCCGTTGAAAGGAAATATATATGAAAGTAATACTCCAGAGAGTAAGAGAGGCCTCAGTTGAGGTTGAAAATAAAATTGTAGGACAAATCGGGCACGGCTACCTTGCCCTGCTCGGCGTTGCCGAAACGGATACAGAAGAAATCTGCGATAAAATGGTTGAAAAAATCCATAAACTCCGCATTTTCGAGGATGAAAACGGAAAGACAAACTTATCCGCAGACGACGTTGGTGCGGAAATTCTTGTTGTTTCCCAATTCACTCTTTATGCAAACTGCAGAAAAGGCAACCGTCCCTCCTTTAACGGCGGAGCAAAGCCCGACCTTGCTAATGAACTTTATGAGTATTGCCTTAAAAAGTTTTCCGAATGCTTCAAAAAGGTTGAGCACGGAATTTTCGGTGCGGATATGAAGGTTTCCCTTTTAAACGATGGACCCTTCACCATTCCCCTTGATTCGGATGAATTATTTGTTTAGTTAATAGTTAAGAGAAAATGTTAAAAGTCAGGCGATTTGCCTGACTTTTATTTATTTATGATGATTATTTCGGGTTTCCCGATGTAATTAAGATTATGCTTTTCAACAATTGCTTTTATTTTCGGGATTGACTCTTCGTCGTATGCCGCCTCAAAGCCGTGGGCATCAAAGCCTGCGGTTACGGGGCAGGCCACCTCTCCTGCAATTTTCCAGAAATCATCATTGGGATATTTTCTTTCGCAGCGAAGTCCCTGACAATTTATTTCAAGGGGAACATTCAATTCTTTTGAAGCAAGGCAGATTTTTTTCATTTCTTCATTGTAAACCTCTTTGTCCCCGGTAAAGTTTATCATATCGGGATGGGCAACATAGGTAAAAACACCGGTTTTCATCGCTTCAATAATGTTTAAAACATATTTCTTTAAAAATCCGGGGTCGCTTGTTTCTTTAATAACGTGAACACCGTCGGGATGGTCGGGAGTAATAAAATGCGGACCCAAAATCAGATATTCTGCACCCACATCAGCAACCGTTTTAACCATATCTTTAAAAAACTCGGGATAGTACTCCATTTCAAAGCCGATTTTTATGTCAATTTTATCCTTGTATTTTTCTCTTAATTCTCTTATTTCGTTAACATAATCTTCCGCTTCATCCAGAGGCACGCGGAAATCCGACTCGTATCCGTCGGGAAATTTAAAGGGAGAATGGTCTGAAAAGCCCATATACCTGATTTTCCCCTCAATTGCTCTTAAGATGTATTCCTCAACCTCGCCCCAGGCGTGACCGCACCTTTTGGTATGAGTATGATAATTGTAGTTCATTTTTCCACCTGATTCTGTATATTGTTTTATTGCCGTAATAACCGCAGTTTTTCTTAAAGCATTACAGAAAAACCCACAATGAAAGGCATTGTGATTATTGATAAAAGGGTTGTTATGGAAACAAGTGAGGCAGATACAGCCGTATCACCACCGAATTTTTCAGAAAACATAGTTGTGTTTGCCGCAATCGGTGCTGCTGCCGCAATGGTACAGGCAACCATAATATCTCCGCTGATTTTAAAGCACCAAAGAATCAGCACCATAATTACGGGAGAAACAACAAGTCTTAATATTCCCGAAACATACGCTGACAAGCCTTTCACTTTAAAGCTTGAATTTGCCAGATGATATCCCACTATAACCATAGGAACAGGAGTATTTAAAGATGCAAAATGTTTTAATGGTTCAATTATTACCATTGGCAGGGGAATTGAGCATACAAAAAGAATTATTCCTATTGTTGTTCCTATTACTCCGGGATTAAGTATAATTTTCTTAATTGAAAAGTTCTTTACATCGCCACTCATGAGAATAACGCCGTAGGTCCAGATTAAAATCTGGAAAACCGCAATATAGGTTGCACCGTAAAATACTCCGATATCGCCAAGCATTGCCTTCTGAAGAGGAAGTGACATAAATCCGCAGTTAGAGAACACCGCTCCGAATATTAAGGTTTTTTCTCTTCTTTTATCGCTGTCTTTAACAAGTAAATGTGCAAGTAAAATATTTGCAACGAAAGATAAAAAGGAGGTCAGAAGAGTAAGCCCGAGACCTATGAGCATTTCCTTGTCGAATTCTCTCTGATAAGAATTTACGATAACGCAGGGAGTTACAATATACAAGACAAAGCTTGTCATATCTTTAATGCCTTTGGCAGATAAAAGCCCGGTTTTGTTGCAAATGTATCCCACCGCTATAAGTATAAACAAAATTAAAACATTACTTGCTACTGTCAGTGCATTTTCAAGCATTTTTATGTTTCTCTCCTTATTATCAATTAAAAACCTCTGTAATTTTAACATAAAACAAGCTGATTTGCAACAAAAAAGAGGTCAGAGCCTTTTTTGCCATCAGGAAAATGTTTGTACATATCCGGGCAAATCTCTTCACCGTCAGCTGTCCGACTACCGCTTAAGAGTAGCAAAAAATCAGCTTCTGACTACAGATTTAACTGTTGAGCAGATTTCATGGAAATGCGGTTTTTCTTCTACGGCTTATTTCATAAAGCAATTCCGCTTAAATACCGGAACAACACCGAAAAAATACCGCAGTCTTAAATTTCATACGGAACTCTGATTTAGAAACAAACCTCCCTTTCGGGAGGTTTGTTTTATATCATTTCTGCAAAGCCTTTCATTGCTTTTGCGATTTCTATATTCTGCGGGCAAACCGCCTCACAGCTTTTACACCCTATGCACGCCGTTGGGTATTTGTCTTTATCCATTGCTTCAAGTGCCATTGGGGCAATGAAACCGCCCTCTGAAAAACTGTGTTCATTGTAAAGGTCAATGAGTGTAGGAATATCCAGCTCTTTCGGGCAGTGGTCTGTGCAGTAACGGCAAGCCGTACAGGGCAGAATTTTTTTGTCGAGCATTTTGCCTGCGATTTCATAAAGAGTTCCCAGTTCCCTGTCACTTAAAGGCTTTTCTTTCTCAAACGTTTTAAGATTGTCCTTAATCTGCTCCATATTCGACATTCCCGAAAGAATTACTGTTGTATTATTTACACCCTGACAAAATCTGAACGCCCAGGCAGGGATGCTTTCGTCAGGTCTTAATTCTTTAAGGGATTTTTCAAAAGCTTCGTCAAGTTTTGCGAGCTTTCCGCCTCTTACAGGCTCCATTATCCATACAGGAATGTTATACTTTTTAACAAGCTCAACCTTTGCTTTTGCTCCCTGGAAAAACCAGTCAAGCCAGTTTATCTGAAGCTGACAGAATTCCATATGTTTTCCGTAAGCCTCAAGGAATTTTGTCATTGTCTGCATATTTCCGTGAGCAGAAAAACCGAGATGCTTAATTCTGCCGTTTTCTTTCTGTTTTAAAAGATACTCTAAAATTCCGTACTTTTCGTCAAGGTATTCATTTACATTCATTTCACAGACATTGTGGAACAAGTAAAAATCGAAATAATCAACACCGCATCTTTCAAGCTGTTTTTCAAAAATTTCTTCAACCTTGTCTATGTTTTTAAGGTCATATCCTGGAAACTTTGTTGCAAGAAACCAGCTTTCCCTCGGATATTTCTTTAAAAGTTTTCCAACCACCGGCTCAGAATTTCCGCTGTGATAACCCCAGGCGGTATCAAAATAATTAACGCCGTTTTCTATGGCAAGGTCAAACATTTCTCCCGTTGCCCTTTCATCTATCTGTGAATCACTGCCGTCAACCAACGGGAAACGCATTGTTCCCATTCCCAGCATTGATATTTTTTTGTCTTTGAAATCTCTGTAAATCATTATATTCGCCTCTTTTTTTATTATACAGTCAAAAACCCATACAGTCAAGAAAAACAAACATCCCCGCAAATGTATACGGGGACGTATTTTTACCACTCTATTTCAAGCACAACCGGTTCTTTTTCAAGCTCATCAGTTGGAATTGAATGAATGTGCAGGAAGCTTTCCTGACCTTTGCCTGTTTCCATATCAAAATATTCAGGAAGACGGACAATTTCAAAGGGCAGGCTGATATCAAGATTTACAAGCCTTACACTTTTTGGAACAGAAGGGTATTTTTCAAAGGATATTGCACTTGAAACAATACCTTCGGTAAAATGGAAATAGGATTTGCCGTTTTTTTCATTTACAATAAAGCTGTATTTAACAGCTTTATACTCATTTTTATCCTCTTTTGTTTCCTCAAGGCATCCGCCCATTCTGTTGTACCAGTCGCCGACTTTTTTAATCATTTCCTTTGACTTTTCGGGAATAACACCCTTTTCATCAGGTCCTACATTAAGAAGATAGCTTCCGCCCATTGCCATTATTTTGTCAATGGAATAAGTAAGATATCTTAAAGAATGATAGTCTTCATTTTTCCTGAAGCCCCAGCTCTGCTCACCGACAGAATTGCAGGCTTCTGTCATACTTTCAAAACGACAGGCGCCTTCGATAGTTTCATATTCCCTCTCGGGAGTTGAAAAATCACCCTTATCAAAGCCTCTGTTGTTTATGAAAATGCCAGGCTGAAGCTTTCTCACAAGCTCATTTACACTTTTGTCCTCAACGCAGGGCGGAATGTCCCAGAACAGCGTATAAATTTCACCGTAATTTGTAAGAAGCTCTGTTATCTGATTTTTTACGTATTCTATATACTTACTGAAATCTCCGTGATTTTTATTCACCGACTTCCACTGATGAGTTGATTTTTCATTATAGCCGTATTCATAGTGCCAGTCGGGGCAGGAATAATAAAAAGAAAGCTTCATTCCCTGCTCTCTGCACTCGTCGGCAAGCATTTTTATTACGTCCTTGCCGTAAGGCGTATTCATTATGTTATAATCTGTATATTTTGTATTCCACATACAAAAACCGTCGTGATGCTTGGTTGTGATGCAGATATATTTCATCCCCGCATCCTTTGCAAGCTTAACCCATTCTTTTGGATTGTAATCAACGGGATTAAATTCCTTTGCAAGAGCCTCGTATTCCTCTCTTTTCATATCATATCTCACATACGCCTGTTCCTGAAGACCCGTAAGTGCATAAATTCCCCAGTGAATGAACATACCGAATTTATTTTTAAAATCTGCCATGGTTTTTCTCCCTTTTTGAAAAAAGCCGTCCAGAGACGACTTTTTTAATTGTTTAAACCGTTCTTAAATTTTGTAGTCTTTAAGATATTTCTTAGTGTTTTCTATCATTTCATTGAATAACTTTCTTGAATCAGCAACAGAAAGGTTGTTCTGCGGATCCTTGCAGAAGGCTTTGAAAGCAAGCTCTAAATCTCTGTTTGCAGCAGCGTCTACAACCATATCCTGATTGTCAACGATTGTTGAAAGAAGTCCGTGTACGGCTGTAGGAACATTTCCTGCCATTACGGGGATTACTGTGTCTGCACAGAATCTTGCATTTGACTCAACTACAGAACCAAGGGGAAGATTGGGAATCTGTCCCATATTTGGCACGTTTACGTTTGTAACAAAATCATCAAGACCGAGAAGTGCTTTAATCTGTCTTACGCCCTCTTCGCCTGTCGGCTTGAACTCAAATTCCTGCTCGCCCGAAACAAGTCTTGCGCTCTTTGCAAGTCTTTCCTTAAGGTCGTTCTTTCTCCAGTCAACTGTTGTTAAACCAAATCCCCAGTTTTTAACGTTTTCAGGAGAACCAAGATACCAGTTATTCGGGCAGAATTCTGCAAGGTGTCTGTCACCTGCCGCTGCGATTACGCCGTATCTTAAGAACAAGTCCATTTTAACCTTTTCGGTGGTGTTAAATCCGCCGTTCATCCAGTGGTCGTCTTTCTTTTCAGGCACAAAGCCTTCTTCTTTGTGTTCTTCACAGAATTTTTTATAAATAGGAAAAATATCAATATTCTTATATTTAGCTTCGGTAACCCATGTAAAATGATTAATGCCTACAACATTTGTTTTAATTTCTGTTCTGTCTATGTCTTTTTCAAAGCCCAGATGTCTTGCCATTACCTGACCCAGGAATTTCTGTGTTCCGAAAACTTCGTGACAGCATCCGAAAGCCTTGATTTCAGGGAATGCCTTGTAAAGTGCTTTAACGCACATTGTCATTGGGTTTGTATAGTTAATTACCCAGGCATTCGGGCAGTATTTTTTAATTTCAAGAGCAAATTCTTCAAACATTGGAAGAGTTCTTAATGCTCTTACAATTCCGCCGAGACCGACTGTGTCGCCTACCGACTGATAAATTCCGTGTTTTTCGGGAGTGTGAACGTCTGATGCCATTTCATCAAAGGTGCCCGGAAGAATTGAAATTATAACAAAGTCCGCACCTGTGAGAGCTTCTTTATATGTATCAACAGCTTTATATGTAAAGTTGTCGGCACCTTCTTTATATTCTTTGATTTTATTTCCGATTATTTCGTTATCTTTAGCAGCTTTTTTATCAATATCATAAAGATAAACTTCACCGCTTAAACACTGCTCTTCGGCAAGGTCAGACATAAGTCCCCAAGCCCAGCCTCTTGAGCCGCCGCCAATGTAGGCAATTTTTACATTTTTTGCTTTGTTTTCAGTGTATTTTACCATTTTAATTCGTCCTTTCCTATTCTCCCTACATTATCATACATCAAAATAATACAAAATACTATAACAATATTGACTTTTTTGCCGATTCATTGTATTATTTTAACATAGGTGGGGATAAAATGCGTACAAATTCAGTTTATAACGAACAAACCGTTGACCTTCTTATTCTTGTTGAGGGTCAGGGAATTGCATACGATATGCCTTTTGCGCATCATCACAACTCTTATGAAATTTACATTTTAGAAAGCGGCAACAGAACATACGTAATTGACGATGAGCTTTTTGAAATTTCCGAAATGGACGTTGCCCTTATCAACCCATACGTGCTTCACAAAACTACCGGCGGAGCCTTTAAACGAACTCTTATAAGCATACGTCCCGGTTATCTTAACAAGCATTTTTCCGAAGATGTCATTTCTTATCTTCTTGAGCCGTTCAGCCACAAGGTTATATCTTTGAACAGCAATCTTTATTCAAAGCTCCGTTCAATATGCCAGAAGCTTATTTCAACTCCAGAAGAAGACAGATTTGTTTTTGTTTCAGAGCTTCTTGTGCTTTTAAAAAACGCCGCAAAATCCTGTGCAACAGACAAAAAAATAATTTCAACCAATGAAAAGCAGGCAGCGGAAATTGTTAAATTTATAAACTTGAATTATCTTGAAATAAAAAGCCTTGACGATATCTGCAATCACTTTTTTATAACCAAAGGTCACCTTTGCAGAATTTTCAAAAAAGCCCTCAATATGTCGGTTATTTCCTATCTTAACAACGTCAAAGTACAAAACGCCTGCGATCTTCTTGCAAACACAGACAAAAACATAACCGAGGTTGGCTTTGAATCAGGCTTTAATTCAACAATGTATTTTTGCAAAACCTTTAAAAAATATCTTGGAATCCCACCTCTTGAATATCGCAAAAAAATGCAGAATGCATAAAAGAGCCGTAAGGCTCTTTTTTAATGAATAATTGATAATGAATGATGAATAATTGATGTGCAAAGGGAATGTAAAAAAAGTCCGTGTAGGGGCAGGGCTCTGCTCTGCCCGGTTTGTTGATTAACGTAACACTCTTGAAAGAATTCTTCCTGTTTCGTCAAGAACG
>CAZMHL010000008.1:0-21673 GCA_964566065.1 uncultured Eubacteriales bacterium | reverse complement strand
ACTGTAATGCTGTTGTTGTTGAAGCTGTTGGCGATTTGGACAAGTCTATTGAACTTTTGAGAGATAAAGGTCTCGCAAAAGCTGTTAAAAAGAGCGGCAGAATTGCTGCTGAAGGACTTGTTGAAGCTTACGTAACTGAAGATGCTACAGTTGGTGCAGTAATTGAAGTTAACTCAGAAACAGACTTCGTTGCAAAAAATGCTGAATTTAAAGCTTTTGTTGCTACTCTTGCAAAAATTGTTGCTGATGAAAATCCTGCTGATGTAGATGCTCTTAAAGCACTCAGATATACCGGTACAGAACTTACAGTTGATGATATGCTTAAAGAAAAAATTCTTACAATCGGCGAAAATATGAACATCAGAAGATTTGCAAGATATGAAGGTAAGGTTGTTTCTTACATTCACGGTGAAGGCAGAATCGGTGTTATGGTAAATGTTGAAGGCGATCTTGAAAAAGGTAAAGAGGCAGCAAAAGATGCAGCAATGCAGATTGCAGCAATCAACCCACTTTTCCTTACAAAAGAAGTTGTTCCTGCTGAAACAATTGCTAACGAAAAGAACATTATCATGGCTCAGATTAAAGAAGATCCTAAGAATGCTAACAAACCTGAAAATATTATTGAAAAAATGGTTGATGGTAAAATCAACAAATATTTCCAGGAAAACTGCTTACTTCAGCAGGCGTTTGTTAAAGATGACAAGGTTACTGTTGCTAAATATCTCGAATCAAACGGCGTTATGGTAACTGACTACGTTAGATTTGAAAAAGGTGAAGGTATCGAAAAGAAAGAAGATAACTTTGCTGAAGAAGTAGCAAGTATGATGAAATAAAACAACTAAACCTGCTGCATTGTTGCAGCAGGTTTTTCTAAAAGGAGATTTTATTATGAATATACTTTCAATCGGAAACAGTTTTTCTCAGGATGCTCAGAGATATCTTCATCAGGTGGCAAAATCTGTGGATGAAGATATTACTGCTGTAAATCTATTCATAGGCGGATGCTCTCTTTTTACACATTTTGCTAACATCAGTAATGATGCAAAATTGTATGAATTACAGTATAACGGTGAGAAAACAGGCTTTAAGGTTACTGTGAAAGAAGCTCTTCTCAGCAGAGAATGGGACTATATTACAATTCAACAGGCAAGTCATTACAGTTATGACTATGAAACCTATCAGCCTTATGCAAATTCTTTGGTTGAATACATAAAAATGTATGCTCCTAAAGCATAAATACTTGTTCATCAGACCTGGGGATATGAAAATGGTTCGGAAAGGATTTTGAATCAGGGCTTTGAAAAATATGACGATATGTTTGAAAAAGTGAAAGAAGCATATAATAAGCTTAAAAATGAAATCAAGGCTGACGGTTTGATTCCTTGCGGTCAGACAATGGCTAATATGCAGAAAAACGGTTTGGAGAGAGTTCACAGAGATACTTTTCATGCAGATTATGGTTACGGAAGATTTGCACTTGCACTTACTTGGTTTGAATATCTCACAGGTAAAGATTGCAGGGAAGTAACTTTTAATGATTTTGACATTGAGGTTAGTGAAAGAGAAATAAAAATTGCAAAAGAATCGGCGCATGAATCGGTTATAAGCAAATAATATTAAAAGCACCCAAAGGGTGTTTTGTTGATTTTGTGTCATAATTGTGATATACTAGTAAAAAACTTACAGAGGAGCTTTTTATGAAAAACGGTTTTATAAAAGTTGCAGCAGCGTCACCGAAAATAAGTGTTTCTGATTGTCAGTACAATAAAGCTCAGATAATCTCATCTATACGAAAAGCAAGAGGAGAAGGTGTAAAACTGCTCGTTTTGCCTGAACTTTGTGTTACGGGATATACGTGCGGAGATTTGTTTTTTCAGGACTTACTTATAAAAGAGTCGGAAAAAATTATTCCGGAAATTGCTAAGGAAGCGTCAAATATAATTGTAATGGTTGGCGCACCTTTTAAATATAATAATAAATTATATAATTGCTCTTTCGTTTTATATAACGGCAATATATTGGGGATTGTTCCTAAAACATATCTTCCGGATTATAATGAATTTTGTGAAAAAAGATATTTTGAAACCGCGTTTGAAGGTGTTATTGAGATCGAACTCTTTAACAGAAAAATTCCTTTTGGTACAAATATCATATTTGCATGTAATGAAATTTCTGAATTTAAAGTTGCATGTGAAATATGCGAAGATTTATGGGTTGTTGAAACACCGTCGCTCAAACATGCTCTTGCAGGTGCAACTATTATAGGTAACCTATCTGCGAGTAATGAATTGATAGGAAAGGCAGAATACAGAAGAAAACTTGTTTCAGGGCAGAGTGCACGTCTGATTTCGGGCTATGTATATGCAAGTGCGGGAGATGGTGAATCAACGCAGGATTGTGTATATTCGGGACATAATATGATAAGCGAAAACGGAATTCTTCTGGATGAAACTATCTGGAATGAAAAAGAACAGGTTATAAGTGAGATAGATGTTCAGGCTCTTAATAATGATCGAATAAAGAATACACATTTTTCAAACAAATACGTTGACGGTTATGTGTATGTTAACTTTAGTATGAAGCCTGAAAAAACTCTCCTGACCAGATATTTGGAACCTTATCCTTTTGCTGGCGATGACAGTTACGAATGCAGAGAAAAATTTGAGAATATTCTTAAAATACAGTCTTATGGTTTGAAAAAAAGAGTGGAACATACTAATTGCAAAAAACTTGTAATTGGAATATCCGGCGGACTTGATTCTGCTTTGGCACTTCTTGTTATGGTTCGAACAATGGATATATTAAAAAGAGACAGAAAAGATATTATTGCTGTAACTATGCCGTGTTTTGGGACTACTGAAAGAACAAGAAACAATGCGGAGATTCTTTCTGAAGGATTAGGCGTAACACTGAAATATATTGATATAACCGATTCTGTAAGGCAACATTTTGTTGATATTGGACAGAATGAAAACAATTACGATGTTACATTTGAAAACAGTCAGGCGAGGGAAAGAACTCAGGTTTTGATGGATATAGCGAACAAAGAAGGCGGACTTGTTGTTGGTACCGGCGATCTTTCTGAACTTGCACTCGGGTTTGCAACTTATAACGGTGATCATATGTCGATGTACGGAGTAAATTCTTCTGTTCCCAAAACCCTGGTCAGACATCTTGTTAATTATGAAGCTGATAATATGAGGGATTCTGAAACTAAAATTGCATTATATGATATTTTGAATACTCCTGTCAGCCCGGAACTTGTTCCGCCGCAAAACGGAGAGATTAGTCAAAAAACGGAAAATCTTGTCGGACCTTATGAACTGCACGATTTTTTCCTGTACTATATGCTGAGACATGCTTTTTCTCCTTCAAAAGTATACAGACTTGCTGTTTATACATTCGGAAGCAGTTATAGCAATCAGGAAATCTTGAAGTGGGAGAAAATGTTTTACAGAAGATTTTTTACACAACAGTTCAAACGTTCGTGCTTGCCTGATGGACCTAAAGTGGGATCTGTATGCTTATCTCCAAGAGGTGACTTGAAAATGCCGAGTGATGCATCATGGAAACTTTGGCAAGCCGAACTGGAAAATTTAAATTAAAAAAAGCCCATCAGGGCTTTTTTGCTTTTTCTTTATCTATTACTTCAGAGCATATTTCGTTGATTTTTTTAAAGAAATAAGCCGGGTCTTCTTGGAAATTTTTGTGAATAATTTGTGCATCTTCTTTGTTTGGAAAAGAAAGTGCAAGCTGAAGAGAAAGCATTTTTTCGTCATAAATCTTCAGGCTTGTGGTAAAACATTTTTCGTTTTCAGCCCAATAGTCGGTAACAACCGATTCTCTTTCTTCGTGTTCTTTTAAATCGCTGTATATACTTTCATCAATCTCATCACGAACCGAAATAGGGAGTTTGTTGAAAAACTGTCCTACTATAAATTCGCCGTTTTCTGTTATTTGAAAAACGTCTTTGTGGTTGTCAGTAAACATCAGAAACTGTCCGTCTTTTACAAGCAGGTCCATACATTCGTGTACGTCGATGTAATCTGCGTTAATATGCTGCATAGTAAAATCGGATAGGAACTGCTTTGCTATAAAAGGACATTTGGCAATTTCACGTGCTTGTAAAACAGTGTATAGTAATACTAATTTTACTTCGATTTTATCTATGAATTTGTATGAGTATTCTTCCATTATGTTATCTCCAAAAAAAACTTTTGTAAATATTATACCACAAAATGATAAATTATGCTATAATATTTATGAAAAAAATAAAACCCTTATTAAAAGGGTTTTATGACATCTGTTTAGTCAACAATGAATGATTTGATTTCATCCATAAAATCCTGGGCATCATCGGAATAAACATCAACCTTTATTGGTTTTGAAAGATCGAGTGAAAAAATACCCATGATAGATTTCGCATCAACTATATATCTTCCTGATGTGAGATCTACATCGAAATCGTATTTGTTAACTGTGTTAACGAACACCTTTACATCGTTGATTGAGTTAAGCATAATGTTAAAATTTTTCATATTTATTCCTCCTTTATTTTTACAGTTATATAATATAACTTTTTTTGAAAATAGTCAATAAAAATTTTAAATTATAATAAACTTAGGTGATTGAAATGAAAAAAGTTGCGTTTTATACTCTGGGGTGCAGAGTTAATCAGTATGAAACACAGGTTATGATGAATATATTCAGAAATAACGGTTATGAAATTTGTGAATTCGATGAAATTTGTGATGTATACATAGTGAATTCCTGCACTGTTACTGCTGTGAGCGATAAAAAGTCAAGACAAGCATTGAGAAAAGCCAAACGGCTTAATGAACGTGCGGTGTGCGCTATAGTTGGGTGTTATCCTCAAAGCAGTGATTGTGAAAAGAATTTGCCTGAGGCTGATGTTGTCCTTGGCAATGTAAATAAGTCTGAAATTTTATCTGCTGTGAATGTTGCACTGGAAGAAAAAACAAAAATTGTTGAAGTTGAGTCTGTAGGTGAGGTGAGAGTGTACAGTGACAGCGGTTGCGGACCTCTTTTTGATAATAAAACAAGGGCTATGATAAAAATACAAGACGGATGTGATAGATTTTGTTCATATTGTATAATTCCGTATGTCAGAGGACCTATAAGAAGCCGTGATGCGGAAAGTATAATCGCAGAAGCTAAAGAACTTGCAGAAAAAGGGTTCCTTGAGATTGTACTCACCGGCATACAAACGGCAGCATACGGTCAGGATCTTAAAAATAAAAACGGGCTCATAGAGATTATTGAAAAGATTTCGGAAATTGATGGTATTGAACGTATAAGATTAGGTTCTCTGGAACCTTTGGTCATTACTGATGAATTTCTCAGTCGCGCAAAAGCAACTGGTAAACTTTGTCATTCTTTTCATCTTTCACTCCAAAGCGGAAGTGATACTGTTTTAAGGAGAATGAACAGAAGATATAATTCATGTATGTATAAAAAGAGTATAGATACCATAAGAAAACACTATCCGGATGCGGCGATTACCACGGATGTTATTGCCGGATTCCCGGGAGAAAGTGAAGAAGAGTTCAAGGAGTCTCTCGAATTTATCAAGAACATCGGCTTTTCTCATATACATGCTTTCCCTTATTCTCCAAGAGAAGGCACAAAAGCCGCTATGATGGATAATCAAATTGATAAGTCTGTTAAAGATGACAGAGTGATGCAACTTAATACAACCGGAGAATACTCACATAAAAAGTTTCTGGAATCTATTTATGGCAATACATATCCTGTTCTTTTTGAAAAATGTATTGACAAAAATGTGTATGTCGGTCTGACTCCAAATTATATCAGTGTGTATTTGGAAAGCGAAATTGATATTACTGACAGAATACTTCAGGTTGAGCTTAATGAAAAGAATACAACGCAATATTGAAAAACATCAATTTATATCTCATATTTTATAAAAAAGTATTCCTTTTTTCGGGAATTTGTGTTATAATTAAATAATCTATTTACATATTAAAAAATCAAAGGGTGATACTGTTGGCAAGAAGTATGACGGGCTATGGTAAAAGTGAGCTTGTTACCGAAAAAAAAGAAATAAATGTAGAAATGAAATCTGTGAACAACCGATATCTTGATGTTAATGTTAAGTTGCCCAGATATTTGATGTTCGCTGAGGAAAAAATAAAGAAGCTAGTATCGGGATATGTTACCAGAGCAAAGGTTGATATGTTTATAAATATTACTACTGCTGAAAATTCGGGGAAAGTTGTAAAGATTGATAAAGATTTTGCAATTTCTTATGTTAACGCTTTTAAAGAATTGTGTGAAAACACGGATATTATTTATGATTTATCAGCTTCAAAATTTATTAATACCGATGTAGTAACAATACAACACGAGGAAGTTAGTGATGAAGAACTATGGGAAGAACTTTCTCCTATAATTGAAAGTTGTCTTGAAAGTTATAATGTTATGAGAAGTAACGAGGGAGAACACCTTAAAAATAATATTATTGAAAAACTTGACAATCTTGAAAAATATGTTTCCGATATTGAATTGATAATTCCGGAAAACATATCAGCATACAAGAGTAAACTTCTTGAAAAAATATATGAAGCACTGGACGGTAGTGATGTAGACGAAAACAGAATAATTGCTGAAGTGGCACTTTATGTTGATAAAACTTGTGTTGATGAAGAAACGGTTAGATTGAAGAGCCATTTTACTGCTATGAGAGATCTCTTGGCAGGCAATGAAAATGCTATCGGTAAAAAACTTGATTTTATTATTCAGGAAATGAACAGAGAGACCAATACAATAGGTTCAAAAGCAAATGACCTAAAAATATCTCATATTGTAGTAGAAATGAAAAATGAAATTGAAAAAATCAGAGAACAGATACAGAATATAGAATAGGAGGATTATGTATGACATTGGTAAATATCGGATATGGTAATATAATCTCCGTAAACAGACTTATAGCTATTGTTTCACCTGATTCTGCACCTATAAAAAGACTTATTCAGCAGACGAAAGAAACCAGCAAGCTTATTGATGGTACTTGTGGCAGAAGAACAAAATCTGTCATAATACTTGACAGCGGACATGTTGTTTTGTCTGCTATAATGCCTGAAACTATTGCACAGAGAATGGAAGCAAGTAAACAGGAGGAAGAATAATGGTAGAAAACGATAAGGGGTTGCTGGTTGTTATATCCGGACCTTCAGGTGTTGGTAAAGGAACCGTATGTAAGTTTTTAGAGGAAAACAGCGATAATATTTTCATATCTGTTTCAGCTACGACAAGACAACCAAGAGCAGGAGAAGTTGACGGTAAGCATTATTATTTTTATGATGTTGATAAGTTTAAAGAAATGATTAAAAACAATCAACTTATGGAGTGGGCTTGCTTTTGCGGTAATTATTATGGTACTCCGAAAGCTCCGGTTGAAAAAATGCTCCTTGAAGGCAAGGATGTAATACTTGAAATTGAACCTCAGGGCGCAATGAAAATTATGGAACAGTATCCTCAAGGAGTATTTATATTTCTATTTCCGCCAAGTATGGATGAATTGAAAACCAGACTTTGCGGCAGAGGAACAGAGGATGCCGCTGTAATTGAGCAAAGACTTGCTATAGCCAAGCAGGAATTAGTGCTGTCTGACAAATACAAATATTTTGTCATTAACAATACTGTGGAAGATGCTAAAGATAAGATTGAATCTATAATTGTTGCAGAAAAATTAAAAAAAGAAAGATGTAAAATAAATTTTAAATAAACAGGAGGAGTAAAAATGTTATATCCTACATTATCATCATTAACTGAAAAGACAGACAGCAGATACTCTTTGGTACTTGCTGTGGCAAAGAGAGCCAGACAGCTTTCTGACGAAAACACAGAAGTGTATACAGATTACAAAGAAGTTTGTGACAAACCGGTATCTATAGCTGTACACGAAATTGACGAAGGAACCGTTGAAATTATTAACGGTTGATCTGACGGGGGTTGTAAATGTTTAAAACGGCGAAAGTAATAATCAATAATCCTTCAAAAGCTGTTGATAGGGCTTTTGATTATCTTTTTGATGCCGTAAATCCAGGTGACCATGTAATTGTTCCGTTTGGTAAGGGGAACACCCTTACCGACGGCGTAGTTATAGGTTACGGTGAAACTGAACAACCGGAAAAATTCAAGAAAGTATATGCAAACAAAGGTGAAATAATTAATTCCGAAAGATTAGAATTACTCAATTTTATCAGAGATGAGTACGTTTGCAGTTATTTTGATGCTTTAAGATTATTGTTGCCTCCAGGTGCAATGCTGAAGAAAAACAAAGGCTATGACGGCGCAGGGGATAAACACATTCAATTTGCAAAATGTATAATTCCTGATGAAGAATTGGAAGAAGTACTTAACTGCTTAACCGTAAAAGCACCTGCGCAGTTCAGAATTATAGATGTGTTACAACAGACATATGAAATGCCGGTTGTAGATATTATAGAATTGACAGATTCATCGAGAAGTGCTTTGAAAGCACTTGAAACCAAACATTATATTTCTGTTTACGAAAAGAGCGTAGATAGAAATCCGTTTTCAAAATTCAAAGTTGAAAGAACACAGCCTCTTGCTTTGACTGACGAACAGAAAGAGGTTGTTAATTATATAATTAATGCCGTAGATAAAAAAGAATTTGAACGAATACTTTTAAGAGGTGTTACCGGTTCGGGAAAAACAGAGGTATATTTGCAAGCGGTGGAATATGCTAAATCACACGGAAAAAAAGCAATTATCCTTGTTCCCGAAATATCATTGACACCTCAAATGTCTGAAAGATTTTTCGCACGATTCGGCGATAGGGTTGCGGTTTTACACAGTGCGCTTTCTGTCGGAGAACGATATGATGTCTGGATGAAAATTAAGAACGGTGAAGTAGATATCGTGGTAGGAGCAAGGTCTGCAATTTTTGCTCCGGTTTCAGATGTTGGTATAATTGTTGTTGATGAAGAACATGAAACCTCATATAAATCTGATATGTCGCCTAAATATGACGCCAGAGAGGTTGCCGAAAGAATATGTCGGCTAAATGATTCAGTATTGGTTCTTGCATCTGCTACACCTTCGGTTAAAACAGCTTACAGAGCTGTTAGCGGGGAAATAAAACTTCTGCAGTTAAAAAACAGGTATAATTACAACAAATTGCCTGATGTTGATGTTGTGGATTTGAGATATGAACTTGTAAGAGGAAACAGATCAATTTTCAGTTACAGGCTTATGGAAGAAATAGAAGATAATCTTAAAAATAAGGAGCAGACTCTTATATTTTTAAACAGAAGAGGATATGCTACTTTTGTATCCTGCCGGAGCTGTGGATTTGCCGCAAAATGCCCGGATTGTGATGTTGCTTTAACCTACAACAAGTTTAACGAGACATTGAATTGTCACTATTGTGGATACACGATTAAAAACTATAAGCTTTGCCCAAAATGCGGAAGCAAACATATTAAACATTTCGGTGTTGGAACACAAAAAGTTGTTGATGAAATAAACAAAATGTTTCCTGAAGCTTCTGTTATAAGAATGGATAACGATTCAACAAGAGAAAAGTTTTCACATCATAAAATCCTTGACAAATTTAAAAATGACAACATAGATATTATGGTTGGAACACAGATGATAACAAAAGGGCTTGACTTTCCTAATGTTACTCTTGTGGGAGTGCTCGCTGCTGATCAAATGCTCTATGTTGATGATTACAGAGCAAGTGAGAAAACTTTCCAGTTAATCACACAGGTTTGCGGAAGAGCAGGTAGAGGAGAAAAACCCGGCAGAGCCATAATACAGACTTTTTGTCCCGAAAATTGGGTTATTGGCTGTGCGAAAGAACAGGACTACAAGGAGTTCTACAAAAGGGAGATTTCTTTTAGAAACAAGCTTCAATATCCGCCATTTTGTGATGTTGTTACCATTGTTGTATCAGGGCAAAAGGCTTCGGAAGTCAAAGAAAAAATTACGGAAATTACCGCAGGCATTATTTCTGATTTTGAAAATGAAGAGATATATTCTCATATAATAGGACCTTCACCTGCACCGATTCCCAAAATTAATAACAGATACAGGTGGAGAATACTGGTAAAATGTATTTCTTCTGAAAAAGTAAGAAAGATAATGAGAAAATATATAAAGAACGATACGAAGAAAGATTTATTAATAACACTTGATATTAATCCAAACAGTGTTTTGTAGGAGGAAAATATGGCCCTTAGAACAATAGTGAAAATAGGCGATGATGTTTTACGGAAAAAATGTAAGCCAATTACCGAGTTTGATGAAAAGCTTCATGCACTTTTAGATGATATGAATGAAACACTTAAGAGTGTTGAAGGAGTCGGTCTTGCCGGTCCGCAGGTTGGGTATCTGAGAAGAGTTTTTATTATTGATACCGAAGAAACAGGACTGGTTGAATGTATCAATCCTGAAATCATTGAAACGTTGGGTGCTCAAACCGGAGATGAGGCGTGTTTGAGTGTACCAAACAGATCTGCTGTAGTTAAAAGACCGGCTGTTGTCAAATTTTCCGCTTATAACAGATATGGGGAAAAATTTGAAATGGTCGTAAAAAAACTTGCAGCGAGAGCCATTTGCCATGAAAATGATCATCTTGATGGTATACTTTACATCGACAGAGCAGAAAAGGAATAAATATGAATAAAAAGAGACTTATGTTTATGGGGACACCGGATTTTGCAATTCCCTGTCTTGAAATGCTTAATAACCGTGAAGACACAGAAATAGTATCTGTTGTAACTCAACCTGACAGACAATCGGGAAGAGGTTATAAAGTTACTTATCCTCCTGTGAAGAGTTTTGCACTTGACCACGACCTTGAGGTGATTCAACCCGATTCTGTCAAAGACGAGGCATTCCGCAAATATCTTGGAGAAAAGAGTCCGGATATTATTGTAGTTATTGCATACGGTAGAATTTTACCTGATTTTGTACTTGAATATCCTGAATTTGGATGTATAAATGTTCATGCATCTCTTTTGCCTAAATACAGAGGTGCCGCACCTATACAGTGGTCAGTAATTAACGGAGAGAAAAAAACCGGTGTGACTACAATGTATATGGATAAAGGTCTTGATACCGGCGATAAGATTATGACAAGAGAAGTTTACCTTGATGAATATGAAACCTCGGGCAGTTTATTTGAAAAACTTGCCGGTATTTCTGTTAATGTCCTTTCGGATACAATAGACGCTCTTTATGCGGGGACAGCAGTGAGAGAAAAACAGAATCATGATGAAATGACTTATGCTCCAATGATTTCCAAAGAGATGAGTTATATCGATTTTAATAAAAGTGCACAGGAAGTTTGTTGTCTTATAAGAGGTTTAAATCCTTCTCCGGGAGCAAAAATAAAAGTAAAAGATAAAATTGTTAAAATATTTATGGCGAAGCCTGCTTGTGTTGTATGTGATAAGATGAGTGGGACTGTTATAGAATGCAAAGAGAGAATTGTTATTTCTTGCGGAGAAGGAACAGCAATTGAAATAATTGAGCTTCAGCCTGAGGGCAAAAGAAGAATGGATGTGTCAGAGTTTTTAAAGGGGAATTCGTTGATTGAAGAAAATGATGTTATTGGAGGCAATGTATAATGTTTTACTATGATCCGACATATATTCTCGTATTACCGGCAATATTTTTTGCTTTATATGCTCAGACAAAAGTTAATTCAACTTTTAATAAATACAGTAAGATTTCTAACAGAAACAATATAACAGGTGCCCAAGTTGCTGAAAAAATATTAAAGTTATATGGCATATACACTGTAGAAGTTGAAAGAGTAGCAGGTAACTTGACTGATCACTATGATCCAAAAGCTAACAAAATCAGACTTTCTGACAGTGTGTACAACAGCACGTCTGTTGCGGCAATCGGTGTTGCTGCTCACGAAACCGGTCATGCAATTCAGCATAATAACGGATATTTACCTATTAAATTAAGAAATGCCGTACTTCCGGCAGCAAACATCGGATCACAGGCTGCTTTTCCGTTGGTGATTCTTGGAATTATTTTTTCTTTTGAAACACTTGTTTCAGCGGGAATTATATTATTTACCGCTGTTGTTGCATTTCAGCTTGTAACATTACCGGTGGAGTTTAATGCAAGTAACCGCGCTATATCAATAATTGAATCTCAGGGAGTACTCGTTGATGATGAGTTAAAAGGTGCAAAAAAGGTATTGCGCGCAGCAGCAATGACCTATGTTGCAGCTTGTGCAGTAGCCCTTGGTAATTTGTTAAGATTATTGTCTGTTTCAAGAAGGGACGATTAATGAAAGCAAGAGAAAATGCTCTTATAGTATTGAATAAAATAGAAAAAGATAATCTTTACGCTAATCTTGAACTAAAAAACGGTCTTATTTGTGAGGAAAAAGACAAGCCGTTAGCAGTTGAAATCATTTATGGCGTTTTGAGATATAAGCTCAATTTGGATTACGTTATTTCTTTATATTCGAAAATTAAACCTAATAAAATATCTTTATCTGTAAGGAATATATTAAGATTGTCTGTTTATCAACTTTTATATCTTGACAAGATTCCTGAATCAGCTGTATGTAACGAGGCTGTTAAACTGACACGAAAATATTCTCACAGAGGTGCAGCATCTTTTGTAAATGCTCTTCTTCGTAAGATTTCGTTGCTTGACAGGTGTGAAATTGATTACCCGAAAGAGCAAAAAGAATATCTAAAAATCAGATATTCTTTTCCTGATGATATAATTGATATTTTTATAAAAGATTATGGCTTTGAAAAAACTGAAGAATTACTCTGTAGTTTGAATAAGAATAAAGGTATATGTGTTCGTCCTAATTTGCTTAAATTGAGTTTCGGTGAGTTGAAAACACTACTTGATGAAAAGAAAGTCAATTATAGAGTTGTTGATGAAAAAGCTTTTATAATCAACAAGTCATCAAAAACTATTCAGGAGTATTTTGATAAAGGATTGTGTACAATTCAGGACAGAGCATCAATGAAAACGGTAGAATTATTAAATCCCCTCGAAGGTGATAGCATTCTTGATGTATGTGCTGCACCTGGAGGTAAAAGCTGTTATATGGCTGAGTTGTCCGGAGACAACATTAATGTCGTGTCTTGTGACTTACATAAGCATAGAGTTGACCTTATCAGGAAAACAACTGAGCGTTTGGGAATCAAATCTATAAATGCAATAGTTTCAGATGGAACAGTTTTCAACAGAAGCTTCAAAGACAAATTCAATAAAATTCTGGTAGACGCGCCATGCTCAGGTTTGGGAGTTATTTCCAAGAAACCTGACATAAAGTGGTCAGATAAGAATTATGAAGAGTTACATAACATTCAGTATAAGATACTGGATAATGTATCTGAGTATTTAACAATTGGCGGTAAATTGGTATACAGTACCTGTACTATCAACAAAAGGGAAAATGAAGATGTTGTGGAAAGGTTTATTACTAATCACGATGATTACAAGGTTGTTTCTGAACCTTTGCAGCTTTTTCCCTGCGAAGATTATGATGGCTTTTTTATGTGCTGTTTTGAGAGGGTAAGAGATGGGGAAAATAAGGCTTAAAGATTTAACATTCGATGAACTTAATGAATATTTTCTGTCTATAGGTTTAAAAAAATACAGGGCTAGACAGGTTTATGAATGGCTTTATAAAGGTGTTGAGAGTTTTGACGAAATGACAAATTTGTCGAAAGACCTCAGAGAAAAATTAAAGGAGCTTTGTCATATTTCTGTTTTGAAAATAATTGAAAAACAAGTTTCGGTTGATGGTACAATAAAGTATTTATGGGAACTTGAAGACGGCGAAACAGTGGAAAGTGTTCTTATGGATTACAAGCACGGATTCCCGATATGCATATCTACACAGGTTGGATGCAATATGGGGTGTAAATTCTGCGCTTCTACAGTTGGAGGTAAAATCAGAAATCTCACTGCGGGAGAAATATCCGATCAGATTATTTTTGCGTCAAAAGACAGTGACAAAACTATTTCCAATGTTGTCCTTATGGGCATAGGAGAACCACTTGATAATTACGAAAATGTAACTAAATTTATAAGAAACATAAACCACTTTGCAGGATTAAATATAGGTGCAAGACATATTTCACTTTCAACGTGCGGTCTTGTTGATAGAATCAGACAACTTGCAAGCGAAGGGCTGCCACTGACTTTGTCTGTGTCTCTTCATGCAACTGATGATTCTGTAAGAGACAGCCTGATGCCTGTGAATAAGAAATACAATATAGAATCTTTGCTTGACGCTTGTCGGTACTACATTGAAAAAACAAACAGAAGAATTACTTTTGAATATGCACTCATAAGCCATGTGAACGATTCTCCAAAGCAGGCAGAGGACTTGTTAAAACTTGTAAAAGGCATGCTTTGCCATATTAATCTCATACCTGTTAATAACGTTAACACTAACAATTTCGAAAGAAGCTCACAGGAAAGAATACAAAAATTCAGGGATATACTTGAACAGGGTGGGATAACCACCACTATCAGGAGGCAGCTTGGTAGTGATATAGATGCGTCCTGCGGACAGTTAAGAAGAAAGCATCAGGTAACAGAAGAACAGAGGTGATTTTGTGCAAATTGAAATCGGAAGCTACAGCCATGTTGGAATGGTAAGAGCAAAGAATGAAGACAGTTATTCGGTTGGCGAGAATTTTGCTGTCATTGCTGACGGAATGGGTGGCCATAAAAAGGGCGAAATTGCAAGCAAAACTGCAGTAGAAGTTGTTTCTGAAACATTTACTGGCTACAATGGCGATGAATACGAGTTTTTGCTTCAGGAGTCTGTAAAAAGAGCAAATGCTGAAATATTTAAACTTGCTGAAAATACTCCTGAAATGCAAGGTATGGGAACCACTATTGTTGCCTGCGCCTGGGATAAGTCTACTGTTTATGTTGCTAATGTCGGAGACAGCAGGTGCTATCTTATAAGGAAAAAACAGATATCGCAGATCAGTGTTGATCATTCCTATGTACAACAATTAGTTTTACAGGGTAAAATAACTTCTGAAGAAGCAAAAAACAGAAACGATAAAAACCTTATTTTAAGAGCTGTCGGATGTGAAAGAGACGTAGAAACCGATATATTCAGAATTGACCGAAAAAAAGGAGATATTCTGGTTTTGTGTTCTGACGGTTTATCAAATATGATAGAAGATGTTGTGATAAAAGAGTATCTTGTTGCACGTGGTAAGATTCAAGATAAGGTGGAAAGTCTTGTTAATCTCGCCAATGAAAATGGCGGCGGCGATAATGTTACTCTTGTAGCAATAAAGTTTATTGATTAGGAGGGGTTTGAATGATAGGTACTGTTCTTGCAAACAGATACGAAATTCTTGAACTTATCGGTACCGGTGGTATGGCTAATGTATACAAAGCAAAATGTATGCTTCTTAACAGAGAAGTTGCCATAAAGGTTCTGAAAAGTGAATATAGTAACGATGATGATTTTATAAAAAGGTTTAATATAGAGTCACAGGCTGCTGCCGGACTTTCTCATACCAATATAGTGTCTGTTCATGATGTGGGCACTGAAAATGATATACATTACATTGTCATGGAATATGTTGACGGTATAACTTTAAAAAAATATCTTGCCGAAAACGCTCCTCTGGATTGGAATGAAGCTATTGATTTTGCTACACAGATATCGTCAGCGCTTCATAATGCTCACAGAAATGGTGTTGTGCATAGAGATATCAAGCCACAGAACATACTTGTTACTAAAGAAAAAGTGTTAAAGGTAACAGATTTTGGTATAGCAAGAGCTGTTTCGTCATACACAATGAAGGTTGACGACAGTGCTATGGGAACCGCTCATTACTGCTCTCCTGAACAGGCGAGGGGCGGCTTTACTGATGAAAGGTCTGATATTTACTCTCTTGGTATAGTGATGTATGAAATGCTTACCGGTAAATTGCCTTTTGAAAGCGATAATTCTATTTCTGTGGCTATCAAACATATGCAGGAAGATGCAATAAAACCTACGGATATTAATGCGGCTATTCCTAAAAGCCTTGAGTCACTTGTTTTAAAGGCTATGGAAAAGGATCCTAATGATAGATTTCAGACTGCAAGCGAACTTTTTATAGAATTGAACTTTATTGTTCAGACAGAGAAATTTGAAAAAGAAAAGGTTAAATCAGAACAAATAATAGAAGAAAAATACAGAAAGAACGATAAGAAATCATCGACGGAGAATAATAAGAAAAATAAAAAAACGGAGACAGATAAAGAAAAAGAAGACAAGAGAGCCGTTGTTGCAGCTATTATTTCATCTTTTGTTATCGTTTTTGTTATTAGTTTTATAGCTGTGGCAAGCTTTTTTCCAAATATTCTTCCGTGGAACAGAGAAAGTTCCGGTACGGCAGAGGTTCCGGATCTCATTGGACTTAGTTATGATAAGGCGGTTGAAACTTATTCAAACATTGAATTTATAAAAGAAGAGGAATATTCCGCTGAGTATAATGAGGGGATTATATTTGAACAGTCTCCCGAATATGGAGAATCTATTGAAGCACCTTTTGAGATTAAAGTGTTTGTGAGTAAAGGTGCAAAAGAAGTTACCGTTCCTGATGTTGTAAATCTTGATATCGAGCAGGCACAGAAAGTTCTTGAAAAACATGAGATTGAATGGAGCGTAGAATACAAAGAAAGCAATACCATTCCGGAGGATATCGTTATTTCTGCTATTCCTGGTGAAGGAAAAACAGTAAAGGTAAATAAAGATGTAGTTAAATTGATAATAAGTTCAGGAAGTGAGAAAAAACAGATTGTTGTACCTAATGTTATCGGTAAACAGGTACAAAGCGCCGAACTTGAGCTTTCAAAGCTTGGACTTACTTCTACGGTTACAGAAACAGAGTCTGAAAAGCCAAAAGGTACGGTTATTAAGCAAAGTATAAGTGCCGGTTCAAGCGTATCTGAAAAAGCATTGATAAAACTTACAGTGAGTGCAGGTAAATCGGAAAACAATGAACCCGGAAATGTACCTGATAACCCCGATACACCCGGCGTTTCAGATGAACCCTCTGTACCGACTTCCACAAAGAATCTTACTATTTCTTTGCCATCAGACAAAGCAACTGTCACAGTAAAAGTTGCGGTTAACGGAAAAACTTGTTATGAGAAAACCCATAACACCAGTGAAGGTGCAATAACTGTACCGATAAGCGGAACGGGCAAATCGACGGTTTCCTATTATATTGACGGTACATTAAAAGGGGAAAGGACAATTCAATTTTGAACAAATTAACGGGTCGTTTAATTAGCGGTTTCGGCAGTTTTTATACCGTAGAAGTTAACGGAGAAATGGTTGAAGCCAGAGCTCGGGGACGAATCAAAAAAACTCGAACAAAATTGTATATCGGTGACATAGTCGAACTGGAAAAAGAACATGAAACCTATGCGATAACTGATGTTTGTGAAAGAAAAAATCACATAATCAGACCCGCTGTAGCAAATATTGACCGTATAATAGTTGTATTATCCGCTAAGTCACCTGATATAAATTTTAAACAAACTGATAAGCTGCTGGCTTTTCTTGAGTATCATAATCTGGATGTTTTGATTTGTATAAACAAGTGCGATTTGAAAGAATGTCAGGAAATTAAAGATGTGTATGAAAAGGCAGGGTATAAAGTTATTGTTACGAGTTCGAAAAATAGTATAAATATCGATGAACTTAAAGATGAACTTAAAGACAAAGTAACTGCATTTGCCGGTTGCTCCGGTGTAGGAAAATCAAGTTTGATAAACAATATAGACAGCAGATACTGTCGTGTTGTAGGTGAGGTTGGTAAGATAGAACGAGGTCGGCATACAACTACACATGCTTCTCTTTTACCACTTGAATTCGGCGGATATATCGCTGATACACCCGGTTTTAGTGTTGTTGATATCAGTAACATAAAAAAAGAGGAACTGTCAGATTGTTTTAAAGAATTTAAAAAGTATTCTGATAATTGTAAGTTTTCAGGGTGTACTCATAAAAATGTACATGGTTGCGAAATTATAAATAAAGTTAAAATCGGAGATATAGCTGAAAGCAGATATAACAGTTATCTTGAGTTGTTTGAAGAACTTTCTGCTGTATACCAATATAAGTGAGGAACATAATATGAAAAGAATAATATCGCCATCAATACTTTCTGCAGATTTTGCAAAACTTGCCGATGAAATTGAAAAAGTTGAGAAGGCAGGCGCTGAATATTTGCATATTGATATAATGGATGGACACTTCGTGCCAAATATGTCAATAGGACCGTGCGTTATAGAAAGCATAAGAAAATATACTGATATATTTTTTGATGTACATTTAATGATTGAAAATCAGGAAAAATATGTAAAAAGCTTTGCCGATGCCGGTGCTGATATGATAACTGTGCATTATGAGGCAACTAACGATATCCGTGCTCTTATTGAACAGATTAAATCTTACGGCGTAAAGGTTGGTGTAACAATCAAACCCGCCACTCCGTTAGATGAAATTTTACCTTATGTTGATATGGTTGATATGGTGCTTATTATGACTGTTGAACCGGGAAAAGGTGGTCAAGCTCTTATTCCTGAATGCCTTGAAAAGGTAAAGGAACTCAGAAAACTTCATCCTGAACTTGATATTTCTGTGGATGGTGGAGTTAAACTTGACAATGTGGAAATAGTCGCTAAAGCAGGTGCAAATGTTATTGTTGCAGGAAGTGCTGTTTTTGGGGCAGATAATCCGGAAATGGTAGTAAAATCAATGCTGGGTGAGAAATGAAACTCTTAATAATATTAAACGGAGATTGCAATGACTACTCTTTCCTAAAAAAACTTTCAGAACAGTATGACTGTATATATTGTGCAGACGGTGGATTGAATCATGCAAGGAAAGCCGATATAACACCTGACTTGGTAATAGGTGATTTTGATTCGTCGGAATTTAACGCTGCTCTTAATACACTAAGATTTCCGGTTGAAAAGGATGATACTGACTCTGAAATTGCAATTAAAGAGGGACTGTCTAACGGGTTTGACAGTGTAACTCTTACATGTGCACTCGGGGGAAGATGTGACCATTTGCTGACGAACGTTCTTCTTCTTTCAAGATTTTCCAATGTGAGAATTGAAGAACATAATTGCAGTATTGAAATGCTTGAGAACTACAAGTTGATTGAAAATCAGACCGGAAAGACCGTAAGTTTTATACCTTTGGAAAAAAGTTATATCAAGCTATCAGGATTTAAGTATCCTATGGATGGTTCTGTTGAAATCGGAACAACACTTACGATGAGCAATGTTGTTGTGAATGAAAAAGCAGAAGTTAAAATTAAATACGGTAAAGTTATTATGATAATCACCAAATGAAGCACCTTTTAATATACTGATATTGAAAGGTGCTTTGAAAAAGGATGATAAGATGAGATATAGCAGATGTAAATGGTGGTTGGGAATAATACTCGGTATTGCCGCAGGAGTATTGATATACATACTTTTGCCTGCAGAATGGATTTTGCTTGTAATGTGTCTTGCAGTAATTTATATTTGTATTACGGTTATGTTTAACTGAAAGGAATGTTTATATGAAAGTTGTAGTTATTAGTCCATCAAAAATCTGGAAAAGAATTTTAAAAAATATTTTTAAGATTTAGTTGTTTTTTTAAAAGAATAATGATAAAATTACGCTTGTAAGGGAGCGTAATTTTTTTTGGAGAAGTTTATGAGCAACGAATATAAAACTATATTATCACCGGCAAAAGGTGAGATAACAGAAAAAAAATCAAAATTTATAGCCAACATAATACATGTGGCAAATGTTGAAGAAGCAACTGCTTTTATTGAAGAGATGAGAACAAAATATTGGGATGCAACGCATAACGTATATGCCTACACTCTTTATGAAAATAAAGTAGTTAAGTATTCTGATGACGGTGAACCTTCAGGGACTTCCGGGCTTCCGTCTTATAAGGTCCTGGAAGGGGAAGGAGTATTTGATGTTGCAGTTGTTATAACAAGATATTTTGGTGGCACACTTCTAGGGACCGGCGGACTTGCCAGAGCTTATTCAGATGCAGTTAAAGATGCTCTGAATAATGCGGAAATAGTCACATGTTGTCTTTGTGATTATATAAAGATTAAATGTGATTACAATATGTGGGGAAAAGTTGAAAATCTGATAAGGAAAAGCAGTACGCATATTGAAAACACAGGATTTGGTACTGATGTGGAAGTGATTGTATGTAAAAAACATACCGATGCAGAAGATTTTGTAAATGACCTAATAGACAAAACTGATTCCAAAGTTTTGGTTAAAATTATTAATAGTGAATACAGTATGTTGAATATTGATGGAAAACCTGTTAAAATTTATTGACTTTATATCCAAAATATTATATAATATCTGTATGTGATTTTTAAGGAGGATAAAGCAATGGGTAAAAGTATTGCAAAGCTTTTGATTGTATTGTTATTGATTGCAGCAGTTGTTTTTGCGGCTTTCGGAAGCTATACAATTTTCGGTGTTACCCAGAAGGGTGCATTCGAAGGAGACATTAGCATTAAACAGGGACTTGACCTTGTTGGCGGTTCGGTTATAACATTCGAAGCCGAAGCTGAAAGTGCTACAGCTGAACAGATGGCTACAGTTGTAAGTGTTATGAGAAAGAGACTCGATAGCGCTAATTATACTGAGGCAAATGTATCGGTTCAGGGTGAAAAAAGAGTAAGAATTGAGATTCCGGCAGTTTCTAATCCGGATGACGCGATTGATCTTCTTGGTCAGACTGCTCAACTTCGTTTTGTTGATGCAGACAATAATGTCGTTTTGACAGGTACTGACATAAAATCTGCAAAGAAAATGTATGGTCCTGTTGATCAGACAGGTATTTCTGTAAACTATGTTGAACTGACATTCAATAGTGACAGTGTTGTAAAATTTGCTGAAGCTACTAAAGCAGCAGCACAGAAATCATCTGAAGGAAAGAACTATATCTCAATTATGCTTGATGAAACTGTTGTATCTGCACCTATGGTTGGTGCTGAGTATGCATCAGAAGGTATCAATTCGGAAACTGCTGTAATTTCCGGTGACTTTACTCCGGAAGCAGCAGCAGAACTTGCTAACCTTATCAGTGCAGGACAGTTGCCTTTCGATCTTACTGTTGTTGAACAAAGTTCAATTGGTGCAACTCTTGGTTCTAAAGCACTTGATTCAAGTATTCTTGCAGCTGCTATCGGTATCTTGCTGATACTTATCTTTATGCTTGTACTGTACAGAATTCCCGGACTTGCAGCAGACATTTCTCTTATTGCATATGTTGGATTATTTGTACTTGTAATGCAGCTCTGCGGTGTTAACCTTACATTAGCTGGTGTTGCCGGTGTAATTCTTACAATCGGTATGGCAGTTGACGCTAACATAATCATCTTTGAACGAGTAAAAGAAGAACTTAAAGCAGGAAAAACAATTAAAGCTGCTGTAGGTGCCGGCTTTAAGAGAGCTTTTGCAGCTATCATTGACTCTAACATTACAACTTTGATTGCGGCAGTTGTTCTTTATGTTATTGGCGTTGGTTCAGTAAAAGGATTTGCTATTACACTTGGTCTTGGAATTATAATTTCAATGTTTACGGCAATT
>CAZMHL010000007.1:0-22915 GCA_964566065.1 uncultured Eubacteriales bacterium | reverse complement strand
TATGACAGGAGTCTCCAAAACTCTTAGTGGGAGTTCGATTCTCTCATCCCCTGTTCTAAAAAAACGCTCGGAAGCCTTGAAAAATAAGGGTTTGTGGCGTTTTTTGTTTTTGTCAAAAATCAAATGATAATCAAAAAGATAATCATTTTAGGAATTATTACTTAAATCACAAACGGAAAGGCAATTGAATGGTGCTTGTTTAACTATATACGAACATAGGTAGAACTTTATTGTTAAGGTTCTTTTTTTATACCATTTTCATTTGTTTATGGTAAAATATATAATAAAAAGAGAGGAGAATGACATAGTGTATACTTACGAAGTTTATAACAAGACGAGAAGAACATATTGTACGATTACATCAGAAGAACTTCTAGAAGTTGGACAAAATGTATTAGTGAAATTCGATAATGAAGGATTAGATGGCTTGCATGAGTGCGAAGTGATTGAGAGATTGAATGGCATCCAAAAATTAAGGCGCAAAATCGATGAATTTTCTTGTTTTCTGCAAAACCTTATATTTCCTCGATAAACGCAGAAAAATTCAAAATAGGGGCATTATACGCGCCCAGAAACATATCTGAACAAAAGAAAACACCAAGAATAATTCCCGGTGTTTCTTCGCGTTTACAAATCAAAAATATCTCCGATAAATCCTAATATGCCTAATATTTTTAATGGCAAAATGATTGGCAAAAATATAATATATAATATTGTTTTCATAATTGCTCCTCCTAAAAATTTCAAGGTAAAAATTTTTGTACCCCCAAGGTAGACAAAATTTGCTGTCAACTTTTTTCGCACCCCCCTAGGTCGCGAAAACTCACGGCAGAAAATCGAAACGCCCCGGGGCAGACCGACACCCACACGTTCGGATCGATGGCGCAGCGCGAACCACGAACGGAACACCCGCCGAAAATGGGCGAACTGACACCGCTAAAATAATATTAAATTATACCACAAAAACACACACGGCGCAATATAACACGGTGTTATATTTGGACTTTAAAGCATTGTCAATAATATGATCGCGCTCGTAAAATATGCTTTTCCCGTCTTTGTTCCTTCCACAAAGTATTAAATTTTTAGCCATCTTTTCGAACTCCTTTATATATTTTATTTTGCAATCATACGGCGATCGCTTGCCGTGTTTAATTCGTTGTAATGGTGGATAAACAAACCGCCAACGGTGGCGCAATTATAACGGCGTCGCCACTCTTGAGCCGTACACAATAAAACTGCTTCAAGCTATTTTCACGCATAGAAACACCATAAACATATAAAAAAGTACAACAATAAAACAGGCTAATATATAGCCGTGTTCCTTGCGTTATTGTGTAAATTCCGCTCCAGGTCGTGAACCTGCGCCGACTGAATCGGGAAACGGGTAAAAAATTACAACGGAATAAGACACCACAAATTACAATTATTGTCTTGCGCGATATTTTCGCAAGTCCAAAAATCTGGCTCTTTTTCGTTTTCTAGTATTGTTTCAAAATCAACCGCGCAACCGTCATTGCTGCATCTTAGCAACCATTTTTTCATCATTCAAAATCTCCTTTGTTTTTTCTGTCCTCTGCATTTTTTCACGGCTTGGAACGTGCGGAACGTGTCCGGCTGCATTACAGAACCGCCCACATGGGGCGGGTTCGTTTCAATATCCAAATATTAACCAGTGCGCAAACATACCAAACGCGAACAAGTACGGAATAGATAACACTAATAATTCTAATAATATATGCTTTAATTTATCCATTATTTTTCCCATCGTCCCTTTTCTATATCTTTAACAGATATGTAATTTTTATTTTCTTTTATAAACTTCTCAAAGTCTTCCAGTGCTTTTTTTCGCTCTTTTCCGGTGTATCGTGTGCTTTTTATTTGCTCTTCGTGTCCGTCTTCGTATCGGTCGAGTAATTGCAAATAATAATATACTTTGTTATCATGAAAATGTTTTTCGCGTTTTAATTTAACGACTTTTTGAATATTTGCGAACTGTAATTCGTTGTAGCGTTCACATATGGCAATCCTATATATTTTTAATTTTTCAATTGCATTTTCAAGCTGTTTTATATATTCTTCAGCGTGATTGTCGCAACGCATAATATAATTTGTGTCATATAGTTTGCTTGCATCATGCAAAACGCTAGTTATTTTAATTTCTGCCACATCTGACGGGCTGCCGTAACGTGTGAAAAGTTCTTTATATATTGCTTTTTGTTCTTCTGTCATGTTGTACCTCCTGAATTTTAGGGGGCTAAAATCATCCCCTCTTTTTTATGCTGTCAGTTTTTCTGTTGGGTCATAGTCAAAAATGAAGCTATGTGTAAATTTGCTATAATATCCGCCAAGTGATTTCATTTTTTGATTTTCTTTTATATACTCGTCACGTGTTAAAGTTCTTACAATCTTTACAAGCCATATATCGGAGTTAGTCTTTGTATGCTTGCCTTGCTCTATGGTGTAGTCTGTTTCTAAGGCTTGAACGCCTGCGCTTGTGGTGCTTTCCGTTTTTGGTTTAACTTCGTTTTTGGGTGTCGCGATTCTAGCCGTTTTTGATACGATTTTTATATTTTGGCCGTTATTCTGAGCGCATCCGAAATAATAGAAATCTACGTGAAAATAATCTATCATGCCATCGCAATCCTTATAATTATAAGATTTAACGAAAGCGTCTACATCTTTAATAACTGCCTGCGTAACTTCATTTAAACATTTGTAAAAATTACCGTGTTCATTCCAGATTCTCTCAAATTCTGCTTTTAATTCTTCATCATTCCAGCAAGTGAGAGTAAATAACCAATTATGCTCCATTTTTCTAATTAAGTTATGTTTATCTGTTTCTGAAAGTTCTTCGAAAGTCTTATATATTTCAATTGGACTTTCTTGGAGCGTCACGTGTAATTCTTTACACATAGACGCGTAAGAGGTTCTAACGCTGAATTTGTAAGTCGGATACTTTTCTTTGACGTATGATCTAACAATCTGCGCTACTTCTTTTAATGACCGATTCCAACTATGGTTGGAACCTTCCCAACCGAATTCGGTATAAAATCGGCTTCTTGTACTTTCTGCGGTTTCTTTGATTTCTTCGCCGGTTTGTGCTTCGTGTTTATTTTTCCAGATTGGGAAAAGTGCGTCATATTCGCAATTGATTTCTGCTGCAATTTTTTCGTCTCCGCCGTTGTCTGGGTGATTTTCCTTTAACTTTTTTCTGTACTGCTTTTTCAGGTCCTCAAAACTCTTTACGTTTTTAAAATATTTTGCCATTTGCTTTTTACCTTCCGCCCGTGTTATAGTATAGGCGCCTTTCTTTTTGATTGGTGGCGCTGTGTGTCTTTGGTAGGATTGCAGCGCCTTTATTTGTTTTGCCCTGTCGGGCTAATCCTGCATTTGCGTTGAGGCTACGGCCGAACCGATGCAGGCTGAATTATACTTCCCAAATGTCGCCAATTGCGACAATGTTAAGATTGTTTTGTTCTGCGAAGTCCTTTACTTTGTCTAAGTCTTTGCTAACATATAAACCAGCACCAAAAAAACCGTTACTAATTTTTCCTTTTAATGAATATCTTTTTCCGCATTTAATAACCACATATTCTTTCATGTCTTTTCTCCTTCTTGGGTTCTGCCCTGTTCATTTTCTAACTATATAATAAACTTATATAAGTTGAATATCAAGACGGAATAATTCACAAAATATAAGTTGAATATACATGTTGATTTTGTATATTTTGTATAAGTTGAATATATAACTTGAAAATATATGTTATTTATGTTAATGTTTATATAAGAAACTAATATAAGGAGTACAGAAACATGACGACGCCACAATATACAAAGGATGCTATAAATAGATATAATGCTAAGTTTGACAGAGTAGCCGTAAACTTACCAAAGGGAACAAAGGAAAGAATAAAAAACGCAACCGGAAAAAGCTGCAATGCCTACATTTGCGAATTAGTTCTTGATGATCTGAAACGCCAGGAAAAGAACGCCGACGGACTGCCGGACTTTATGAAAGATTAACTAGAATGGAAGAATGCAAATAATTTGCAAGAAAGTCCGAACACTGCAAGCCCAGTAAATGCAAGGGCTCCAGGGAAACGGCCGAACGGTAACAAGTGAACGCACGAGCGAACCAACCGAGCACAAACAAGAATAATATTATTTATTCAATACTAACGTATTGAACATTATTTATAATATTAATTATTAATATATAATCTATATATTAGTTTAGTTATATTAAGATAAAATAAAGTAACGTTGATGTCTTGCGATATGAAAATATAATGATATTATATACGCAGAAGGTCACGAAAGATAAAAAGCAGCGAAGAAGCTGTTAAAATCTTTTTGTGGCTTTTTTATTTTGCCACAGGAACGGAAGGAGGGCGTAGACGTGGAGTTAGTAAAAGAAGGACAGAGCGAACCGGTCGAAGTATTTGAAAACGATATCGAAATGTATTTAAAATTATTTTGTGAGCAGCACGAAATAAAAGATCTACGCATCATGCCGCAATCCGTCTGGAATGGATGCCTGATGTATATCAGAAAGTACGTTTTTCCAAAAGGCTCTAACAGATTAAAGGACCACAATATATATAATACAGATAATAATAATATACAAAGTAATTTTAATAAATATAATCATAATCTGGTTAATGATGTATTAGATATATATATTTATCTATGTACTGTGTATGATAAAGAGATATCTATAATAGGGTTCAGTAACTTAACCGGTATAGATACAGAGCTAATACATATCTGGAAAGAGGATGCGCCAGGCTCACCGAGTTTTAACGTGTATAAAAAATTAAATCAACTTAGAGAGGAATCGCTTTCTAACAAGCTGGCAACGGGAAATAAGAATCCGGTGGGAATATTGGCAATACTCAACAGACATTATGCATGGAATCTTCCGGGAGTTAGCAAAGAAACAGACAATAATAAACGCGCCTTGGGTGTGGAACAGTTGCCGAAATTAGGGCAAATAGCAGAGAAACCACAAGATATTGTTATTGATGAACAGTAACCACAAGATATTGCGATTAATCTGTATAGCAAATTATTATTTGTCGTATAGATATCTAAAAAAGCGATAGATCAGACGGAAAGCAGCGGAACAGGAACAGACGCAAAGCGGACAGACGGAGAGCCGGAGACTTGACGGGGTGGGGGTCTATTGGAAAGCCTTACACCGCCCTATTAAGCCCCACAAATATTTTTAAAACAAAAAAGGAGGTACACCTATGAAACGTAAACAATGGGATAGAGGTAAGGATATACACACATGCAAAAGATAAACATACTCGGTACAGAATACACAGTTGAAATATTAAAAAGAGAAGAAGATAAATTTTTAAACGCTGAGAGAGATGGATATTGTGATAAGACATCAAAAAAGATTGTTGTTTGCAAAGAAGATGAAAGCAACGAACTAGACAATTACGATGTTTATCTAAAAAGTATTTTGCGACACGAAATCATACACGCGTTTTTGTTTGAGAGCGGATTACACGAAAACTTCAGTCATCCGCAATTTGGGCATGAGGAAACAATGATAGATTGGTTCGCAACGCAATCACCAAAGATATTTAAAACATTCATGGAACTAGGGATTTTATAAAAATCTCGAAAATCAAAAAAGCATTAGGATAACAGATCTAACACGCATACGAAGTCCGTTCGGACATAAATTTCCAAAAATTTTTCAAAAACCAAAAAAGGTATTTGCTGCAAGGTTACGCAGATTATATACACAGTAACATGGTGTAATCGGGAACACACGCACGATTAATGTAGATGAGTTATAGGTTCGAATCCTATTGTTACTGTTCGACGCACGGTTTGTCATTTTTTTCATTGGCAGACTCCTTTCACCCCATAGCGGAAAGTTGAATAAAGAGCCGGTCACACGGCTTGTGGGGGTTAGCAGTTGAATAACGAGTAGGTTGCGGACCTGCAATTATGCGCTTACTTGTTGTTTGTATCTGCGGCAGTTGCTCATTATCGGTTAACGGAGAGCTCGCTCATTAGTAAAAGGTGCAGATTTGAAAATGGGTGGCATGGCTAGGGCCGGAAGGGTTCGACTCCCTTGGCAACTATGGGTTCATGGCTAGTGAAAATACGAATGTATTGTAGGTGGCTTGTAATGAGCCGAAAATTTTTCGCCTAACGGCGAAACAAATCCAAGGAAGTGAGGGAGTTTTGATGATTGTTTTGTACAATTCAATATTGGGTTATATCGGAATAATTGTTTTTCAACTTGCTTTATGGATTGAAATTATTAAAACAGTCGGGAAGTCTTGTTATGGGGCTAAGGCGAATATGTTAGCGTTTTCATATTCTGCTGTTCCGTCAAGACATGAAGTCATGCGTTGGCCGACAGAGTGAGAAGACATAACCTTCGAAACAATGAACGCACAAAACTAAAAAAGCATCAATCTGTCGGCGAAATAATCACTATATATGTATTCTGTGTAAATTGCGATAGTTTTCGGTTCTTGAAAGCAATACAACAACAAAACCGGTTTCGGAACATGGCCTAAAGGGAAGGCTTATCTCTTTTGAACGGGTAGATGAGAAGGAAACGCCGTTGATGTGGGTTCGATTCCCACTGTTCCGATGTGGCTGGGTCGCTCCCAGATATGCAGGCGTTATCGGTAGTCCCTGCAGAAACAATTAAAATGTCGATAGAGCGCAAGTGGGTTGTCAGTGTGTGGGTGCGCTCTATCGGAAACCGTACAGAGAAAGGAGCATGAACATGTGGTTATTAAAATTACACTTTGCGATTTCAATCCTAATTTTGATTACAGTTTTGGGGTTTATATGGGCTTGCAAGGACCAGATAATTGAAAATGGATGGATTGACGAGAAGAAAAAGAAGAAATTTCCAAATTATCTACCGTTTTTTGTGCCAATATTGAATGTTGTTATGCTAATTGGTTTATTTGTAATGGTTGGCGTGACAAATGCTATGCGTGGTGGAATGTTTCATTGTGGAACTGACAATATGGTTTTCGGATATGGTAATTTCGATTACAAATTTGACAATGAAGACCAGATAAAAGGTTATTTACAAGCGTTTGAGGATGGAGAAGTCGAGTTATCATGCAGAACTTCGGTACCAATATATGATTTGTTTGTGAAATAAATAATCATACGGACTACAAAACAGATGTAGCCCCTAACCTAGAAAAGTTATAGGCAGAAGTCAAGGCACTTCTGCTTTTTGCGGAGGTGCTTTTTAAATTTATGGCAAGTGAAGAACTGAAAAGGACCATAAATGGATATGAAAATTACATACAGACAAATGGCATAGATGACGGAGTTGTTAATGCTTATTATCAAGCAACAATAACGGCTATGTTGAAAGAAAAAGACAAACCATATGCTTTGCAATTATCGAAAAGAGCAAAAGAGATAACCAATAATTTTGTTTTCAACAAAACAGAAGGTATGGATATATGGCAACTTGAAAGATACCAACAAGACATGGAAAGCACACCGTACAACTTGGTTGATATTTACTATGACATCGTAAAAATGGAATCCAAATATCTTTTCGAAAGTTTTATGTTGTACATGGAAAAGAAAAGATATTACAAAGAGCGATTTTATCAACCTAGAATGAACCCATTGAGTCAAGTGGCGCAGCTTATACAAGATTTGTTTGACGATAAATTAGATGAGGGAATGGTGTTTTGCCCGGGACGTATTGGAAAAACGCAAATAGTCAAAATGGGTAATTTATGGTTTGGTTCAAACAGACCAGAGCGTTCAAACTTGTATTCTGCTTATTCAGACAAGATTACAGGTGGATTTTACGATGGTACATATGAGTTGATAACAGATCCAACGTATACATACGCCGAACTGTACCCTGAAAATGTAGAAAAAAAACCAATTACAGACGGGAAAGACTTAACAATAGATTTGATTCGCAAGAAAACATATCCAACTTTTACAATGCGTTCCATTTACGGAACATTGAACGGCGCTTGTGACTGTGATGGACTTGGTATTTATGATGACTTATTCAGTGGTATTGACGAAGCAATGAGCGAAGATAGACAAAACACTGTTTGGGGTAAGTTTGACAACAACTATATGCCTAGAATTAAGCCCGGAAAAGCGAAATTATTAGGAATTGGAACTAGATGGGCGCCGAAAGATGTTCAAGGAAGAAGATTAGAGTTGTTAAAAAACGACCCAGAATATGCAGAAATAAGACACAGAGAGATTATTATTCCTGCATTAGATGAAAACGGCGAAAGTAATTTTGATTATCCATACAAATTAGGATACACAACACTAGATTACAGAAGAAGAATGTCTTCGTTTGAAAACAACGATGATATGGCTTCTTGGCTTGCACAGTACCAACAAGAACCGATTGAACGAAAAGGACAAATGTTTAACGTTGATACCATGAACTTTTTTAATCCGGCTGAAATAGAGGGAATCAGACCAGACAGAATATTCGCAGCGAATGACCCTGCATATGGCGGTGGAGACTTTGTTTCGATGCCTATTTGTTACGAGATAAACGGTTCACACTATGTTGTCGATGCGGTTTACAACGATGGAGATAAAGAAGTTACAATTCCAGAAGTTACAAGCCGAATGGAACGTCATTTAGATAATTTTGAAAACAAGACAGCCGAAGTACATTTCGAAGAAACAAAAACAACATCCGCATACAGAGAAGAATGCGAGAAAATTTGGAAAGCGGATGGCTATCCGATAAATACTACACATGATCCTGCAGACAACAAGACTGCAAAGATAGACAGAATTAAAAATCATGCTCCAGACATTAGAAAACTTTACTTTGTGGACATGAAACATCAATCAAAAGAGTACAGAAAATATTTTCAGAACATATTAACATTCACTTATGACGGAAAAGTAAAGAATGATGATGGGGTGGATTCTACTGCTCAACTGTGCGACATGATTTATGGACAAAGAAGAAAAACAGCAAAAGCTGAAGCGATCCAAAATCCGTTTAGAGGGGGGAGCAGATATGGCGGTTACTAAAGAATTGTTGGTGCAATATGACGATTTACTTCACGAAAGAGAAGAAGTAAAAGAAAAAATTTACAAACTTGAAAAACAGATAGACAAAATAGAACAAGATGGAAATGTTGTGGATAAAGTAAGAGGCGGAGAAGGAGGATTGCAATCATTTAAGATAGAGGGTTTTCCGTATCCAGAATATCAAAAGAAAAAAGCGTTACTTAACGCACGTAAAGATGCGTTATTTGATTTAGAGATAAAAATTTTAAATAGCATAAATGAAATAGAGTTGTTTATTTCAAACATTAACGACAGTCATATTAGGAGAATAATTAATTTGAGAATTATCAAAAAATTTTCTTGGGGAAAAGTTGCCGAAACAATAGGTGGCGGAAATACAGAGGATAGTGTCAAGAAGATTTTTTACAGATTTATGGAAAAAATGTAAAACTTGTCCCACATGTCCCGAAAAAATATGATTTAATTAAAATGAGGTAATACCTCAAAACAAAATTCACTCCCCCGACATAAAGGCACCGCAGAAATGCGGTGTTTCTTTATACTGGAAATTGAAAGGAGTTATTATGGCCAAACAGGTAACAGTATATTGTCCTCGGTGTAAGCGCAAAGTTGGTGTTTATGACGGCAAATCTTCGATAAACCTTATCACAAGATGCAGAAAATGCCGAGTGCAAGTTGTTTATGATATAAAAACAGGTGAAACAAGAACAAAACCATTACCGCAAAGACAAACGAGTAGCGGGATAACGTTTTAAAGGTGGTGCGAAATGTCAAACAAACTTCATTTTAGAGATTTAGTAAAAGGTGAATATGGTAGACGTATTGCATACGCAGATGTGGAACAAATTACGGAACAAAACGTAGTACAAGTAGTTGGAAGTTGTATTGGAGTTTTTAATTACAATAAAACAATTTTTAAATATCTTTGGAATTACTACAAAGGCGATCAACCGGTCCATTACAGACAAAAAAGCATCCGTGACGATGTAAACAATCCGATTGTTGAAAATCACGCACACGAAATTGTTAGATTTAAGAACGGTCAGACAAATGGAGAGCCGATTCAATGTATTTGCACTGCAAAGGACGATGAGGATCAGACAAAAAACAATGCAGTTGACAAATTTAACAATTATTGTAATGCGTCTGGGAAACATGAAAAGGACATTTCAAGTGGAGAGTGGACTTCTGCGACAGGAACGGGATTTAAAGCGGTTCAAAGGCGGAAAGGCAAGGAAATTCCGTTTGCGATAACAGTGCCAACACCAATAAACACATTTATTATTTATTCGTCAATCACAGGAGAACCATTACTTGCGGTTCAAGAGTTGAAAGATATTGACGGAGAATGGTATAAACTATGTTTTTCTGAAACACACGAATATAGAATTAAAAACAGCAAACTAATTGATTTAGATATCGGAGATGGAAATACAGCAAAATCAAGACTTCATGCGTTTGGCGGAATACCAATTGTTGAATATCCAAATAATCAATCAAGAACTTCTGACATAGAAATTGTAATCGATATATTAGATGCAATTAACGATATGCAATCCAACAGAATGGATGCCATTGTCCAATTCGTACAAAGTTGGATAAAGTTTGTAAATTGCGATGTAGACGAAGAACAGTACCAAAAAATGAAACTAGCAGGGGCACTGGTTGTTAAATCCAACAATGGAGAAAACAAAGCTGATGTCGATATTATGTCACAAGAACTAAACCAAACAGAAAGTCAAGTGGCGAAAGACGACTTGTGGAACAATGCGTTAAGTATTTCTGCCATCCCAAACAAACAGGGTAACACGGGCGGAGATACTCAGGGAGCAGTAGAACTTCGTAATGGTTGGGATTTTAGTAAGCAAGCAGCGAGATTGAAAGACCCTTACACAATTAACGCAGAAAAACGATTGTATAAAGTAATTCAAAACGTTATTCGCATAGAGAAAGGTGACAAAGAATGTCCATTTGGAATTATGGACTACGAAGTACAAATAAGTCATAGTCCGACAGACAATATGCAAGTAAAAGCACAAGTATTACAAATGTTACTTGATTGTGGTATACATCCACTAATTGCAACAAAAACTTGCGGTCTTTGGACGGATGCGGAAAAAGTATTCTTGTTGTCAAAAGAATATATGGATGTTCTATATAAGACAATTGACGAAGAAATAGAAAAACAAAACTTACAGTCAGAATTAGAAAAAGCACAAAAGTTAATTGAAGAATATAAGAAGAAACAAGCAGGTATCGAGTAATCGTTATCTGCTTTTTCTAAATAAAAAAATAATGCACCTATGCGTGAAATAGGAGAAACACGGCAGAAACGACCTGCGTAATCAAAGTGTGTGTTTAATGGAGGTAATCATGACACGAGAACAAGCAAAACAGAAACTGATTTCTTTTGGGAATGCAGAACCAACAGAAGAACAAATCACAGATTTCTTGAACACTGTTGGAGCAGAAACAAAGAAAGAAAAAGACAGAGCAGACGCATTAAAAGCGAAGGCAGACAAGGCAGATAATTTGCAAGCTGAGTTGGACAAAATCAACGAACAAAACTTGTCTGAAACTGAAAAAGCAAACAAGGAACTTGAAAAAGCAAACAATCGTATTGCCGAACTTGAAAAAGCACAAGCGATTGCAGACCAAAGAAACTCGGTTGTAGAAAAATTCAAGGTAACTGCGGAACAGGCAAAGCAAATCGTGAAAGACGATGGAAGTCTTGACTATGATGTTATGAGTCAGATTATCTCTGATAAAGAAACGGCTGCGGCTACGGCAAAAGAGCAAGAAATTGCAAACGGAGCTGGAAACCCTGGTGGAGGTTCTGGCGGTGCCGGTGGTGGCGGTACGGATAGTAAAGGTGCCGAAATGGCAAAAAGATTTAATAGTGCAAATGTTGTACAAGTTTAAACAGGAGGTAAAAAGTTATGGCATTTATGCAAACGGAAAAACTTCACGCAGGAAACAACATTCTTGCAAGTGAAATTGGACTTATTCAAAAGACAAAACAAGGAACACAGGATATGGCCGTAGAAGAGGACGGAAGAAAAGTTATCAAAGCAGGAACAGTTTTCCCTACAAACGATGCAAGCGCAGAAGGTATTGTTTATGAAGATGTCGACATGACAAATGATGAAAAACGACCGATTTCTGTAATTATTGCAGGACGTGTTATTGAAGCAAACTTACCAGTAGCCGTAAATGAAGCTGCGAAGTCAGCATTGATTGCAAACGGCTTACATTTTGACTAAGGAGGTAAAAGAATATGCCAAATGTATTAACAATGATTTCGGATAAAGACCGATTAGACTTTTCGCAAAATTATTCAATCCAAAGAAACTATGTCGGAGACATTTTGTTTCCAGACGTAAAGACAGAAAACCTTGAGGCAGAGTACGAAAGATTGTCAGAGGGCATGGAACTTCCTACTGCAGCAAAGGTACACGCATTCGATACCGAAGCAGCAATCGGAGTAAGACCATCATTTGAAAAGGTAACAGTTGAAAAACTTCTTATCAAAGAAAAAATCAATCAGTCAGAAAGATTAGACCAACTTCTTAAACGTGGAGTAAGAGAAAGCCGTCTTATTGATTACGTTTATGACGATATGAACAGATTGGCAAACAATGTCAAGACAAGAACTGAGATTGCCAAAATGGAAGTTATGGCAACTGGTAAAATGACAATCAAAGAAAACGGATTAGACATGGAAATTCCGTACGGAGTAAACAAGACAAAAGACTTGTCTGGTTGGGACGATCCAAGCCATGATATTCTTTCTGACATTGAAGAAATGGTTGCTTTGGCGGTAGATGCAGGATACGCGGTAAACGCAATCTTGACATCAACAAAAATGATTTCTTACATGAGAAAGAACACAGGAATTGCAAATGCAATTAACGGTGTAAACGGAGCAAGAATCGTTACCAAAGCACAAATCGACACAATGCTGAATGAACTTTACGGAATTGCAACTGTAAGGGTTAATGATGCAAGTTATGGTATTCCAACAGCAGACAACAAAGGAAGAACTGCGGTTCGTTTCTTCCCGGAAAATGTATTCACACTTTATGTTGAAGGTATTGGCGGTAAGGTTGGTTCTGGTCTTTGGGGTGTTACTCCGGAAGAATCACGCCAAGGTGCATTTACCGATGTGAACTACAAACAGTTCATTACAATTTCTCAATGGGAAACTCCGGACCCGGTAGCAGAATGGACAAAAGCAAGTGGTGTGTTTATACCTGTATTGCCTAATCCGTTTGCAATGGTAATCGGAACACACGCTGCAGTAGGAGCGTAGTTAGGAGAGGGTTAAATGTATAAGGCATTAACATACTTTACAGACTTGCAAGACAATAATTATCCGTATAACGAGGGAGATATTTTCCCTCGTGACGGATTAATTGTTTCAGAGGCAAGACTAAAAGAGCTATCAAGCACAAACAACAGACGAAGAATTAAGTTGATTGAAATTGTGGAAGAGGAAACACAAGTAGAAGAACAACCGAAATACACGAAAACAGAAATTAACCGTATGACAACGGCAGAATTGAGAGAATTAGCCGTATCAGATGGAATTAAACACGCGGAGGAAATGACGGGCTCAGAGCTTAAAAAACTCTTAATTTCCCGTTTTAATTTGTAAAAAGGAAAGGAAGTGGCAACGTGGAAACAATTCAAGAATTATCATATTACGTTAGTGATAAAGCAAGAGAATATCTTTTGGAAACGGGGGAAAAGATAGGTGTTTTCCCGATGTCCATTGTTGATTTTGTGATTGAACAAGCCACAGAGAGATGTCATTTCCCGAAAAACTTTACAGAAAAACAAATGGTAACGGATTTGGTAAAGCATAAAAATTCATTGGCAATGGCATGTAATGATATTTACGCTAAAGCAGGAGCTGAAGGCCAGAAAGGACATTCAGAAAACGATATTAACCGTAATTATGATAGCGCATGGATTTCACCAAGTTTGTTATCGGGACTTCCAAATTATGTAGGAATTTTTTAGAAGTCTGTGCGTGCCGAGAGGCGCAGGGGTTCCGATTATGTTGGTGGTGGGATTTCGGAATTTAATAGCACATGAAGAGGTAAGATTATGAAAGAAATTGTAATGGAACTGATAACTGTTGCATTACCAATTATTCTTAGCTATATTGTATGGCTTTTGAAACAACAGAAAAAAGACAGAAACGCAAATAGCAAAGGAACAATGCTTCTTTTAAGAGGGCAATTAAAGTTATATCACAAAGAGTACATGCAAAGAGGATATATAACTTCTGAGGAATTGGCGGATTACTTGGAGATGTACGATGCATACCATTCTTTGGGTGGAAATGGTGTTGCCACAAAATGGAAGGAAGATATTGAAAAATTGGAAGTTAGAGATTAGGAGGGATAATAGTGGATTTATTTGAACAAGTAAAAAATTATATTAAACCAGAACTGCTTGTTTTAGTTATTGTGCTTTACTTTGTAGGCATGGCACTTAAAAACGGCAAGAACATTAAAGACAAGTACATCCCGTATATTCTTGGAATTGCGGGCATTTTGTTGTCAGCGCTATGGGTTTTGGCTACTTGCACTTTGACCGGTTATCAAAGTGTTTTGCTAGCCATTTTCACAGCAATCGTACAAGGTGTTTTGGTTGCAGGAGCAAGCGTTTATGTAAATCAGTTAGTAAAACAGATTTCAAAAACGGAGGAATGATAATATGGCAAGAGATATTACACAACTACATCCGGTATTACAGGAAAAAATCGAGAAGTTAAAAGCATTGTGCAAAAAAGAAGGACTCGCACTTGGAATTGGAGAGTGTTTTCGCTCCGTAGCAGAACAAGACGCTTTGTATGCACAGGGCAGAACAACTTCTGGAAGTATCGTAACAAACGCAAAAGGTTCTTCTTATTCGTCACAACATCAATGGGGCATTGCCTTTGATTTTTTCAAGAATGTGAAAGGTCATGCATATGATGACGCAGCGTTCTTTGAAAGAGTTGGAACATTAGCAAAATCAATCGGTCTTGCATGGGGTGGGGACTGGACAAGTTTTGTTGACAGACCACATCTTTATTTACCTGATTGGGGTAGCACAACGAGCAAACTCAAAAGCCAGTATGGAACTTTTGCTAATTTTAAAAAGACATGGGAAACAACGAGCAGCATGACAACTGCAATGGAGGTGTACAAATTGAAAACTTTGAAAAAAGGAAGCACAGGAAATGATGTAACAATCTTTGAAAGCATTATGAAAAAGATGGGATATTATACAGGAGAAATCGACACAGACTTTGGTCCTAAATGTTTAGCCGCTTGTAATGCATTCCAGGAGGATTATCCGGAGTGTGGAACAAATGGAAAGCCAGATAGCTCATGGGGTCCGAAGTGTTGGGCGAAATCATTATCACTTCTCCGTGCTTAAAGGTTGACACATGAGGAATTTAAAAAAGAACTCACAGAAGATGTATTACTCCTTACCTGTGTGCGAACAACCAATATACGAACTTGACGAAAACGACAATAAGATCGTTGTTCATGTTGGCGAAGATGGAACTGCATATTACAAGGAAACGGGCGAAACAGAAATGGTTTATTCAACGCCCGTTCCGTTCTGGAACGGAATATCGGGCAAGTTGTCCGAAGTGCTTGTAAAAGAGTTTGGTATTGACGACACATCGATATACGCCGAAATGGATACGGAAGCGAACAAATATCCAATAGTAGCAGAAAGCCTTATTTGGCGCAAATCCGAGATTAAATACAAAGATGCGAACAAAACTATACCCGACAAAACATCTTGCGATTACGTGGTCGCTGGTGTTCTTGACGAGGGTTTAAATGTTTGGAACTATCTGCTCCGAAGAAATTTAAAGTAGGTGGTTGTCTTGCATAGAGTTTTTAAAACAGATCTGTCGCAAAAGGGAATTGAAAAACTGATTAAAGATTTAAAGAACTACCGAGATGTTATATTACCAAACAAATGTAAAGAACTCGTTACAAGGCTTGCCCAAATCGGTATAGAAACCGCAAAAGTACGTATCGGCCAATCGCCGTTAGGGCATTATGTAACGGTCCGAACAAACATAGAGCCAAGTAAAATGGGTTGCAAGGCAATCATTTTAGCAACTGGCGAGACAAAGACATCGGATGAATACAACGACTTTAATACTTTACTAGCGATAGAGTTTGGAGCTGGTATTCATCACAACCGAGACGCAAATCCCAAAGCTGATGAACTTGGTTTTGGCGTTGGTACATTTCCCGGACAAATCCATGCTTTTGAAGAAGGTTGGTTTTATTGGGATGAAGGAGCGCAAAGTTGGAAATATACGCATGGTGTTAAAGCAACAATGCCAATGTACAATGCAAGCGTAGAAATTATAAAAAACATTCAAAAAGTAGCAAAAGAAGTATTTTCTAGTTAGGAGAAAAGATTATGTTAGATATTGAAACGACTGTTTTTAGTCGTATAAAAGCAATTTTAACATCAAAACTGAAAACCAAATATCCGGACATAACCTTTACAACTAGCGACAAGGTTTCAAGTAATCCAAAATTCCCAAACGTGTATGTACATATGCTGGGCTCTCAAGAAATTGGAGAAGATCTAGAGAACAACACGATAAACGGAGTATTGGCAACATTCCAGATAGAAACCACAGATAACGAAAAACAAACGATAGCAAAAGACGTGATGAATGAAGTGGTCGGCGTTATGAAAGACATGCGGTTTTCAGTCGTTTTAATGCCGGAGTTTCAAAACACAGACACGGCAAAACGTTGCGTAGCAAGATTTAGAAGAACAATAGGAAACTTAGATATATTATAAAGGCCAAAAGCCTTTATTTTTTTATAAAAATTTAGGAGGTAGATTCAAATGTCAGCACAAGCAGGAATCAGCACACTTGGTGTTCTTTTCGGATATGGAATAGGAACACTTGAACAAAAACCAACAACTTTTACTCAACTTGAAAGAGTAAATTCTATTGGCGGTATCGCACTTTCTACAGAACAGATTGACGCATCAGCACTTGAAGATGTGATTTCAAAGTATATTGCGGGTAGACAAGACACAGGCGGTACTTTTGATGTGACATACAATTTTTCTGACGATGTCGCAACACAGTTAGAAGCAATGATTAGCGCATACAAAGGTCTTACAGAAAACAAAAAAATGTGGTTCACGGTATGGTCTCCGTATTTAACAAAAGCATTTTTTGTTATTGCACAACCGCCACAAAGCATTCCTATGCCGGAAATGGCGCAGAATGGTCTCATGACGGTTTCAACACAGTTGACTATTGAAGACTACAAAGGTCTTGATGAAGCTGTTAAACCAACAGTAACAACAACGGGCGCATAAAAATTATTTGATTGTCAGTAAGAATAGGGCGGTCTACGGACTGCCCCTTTCTCTAAATCAAAGCTGACAGAGAAAGGACAATATTATGAAGATTTTAAATATTAATGGAACAGATTACACATTAGAGTATTCATTTATAGCTGCGGAACACAGGGACACCGTACAAAAGATGTTCAATGTTGTTTCTGGCGCATATTTAATCAAGAAAACAAACCTTACAGAAGATGATTCAGCAACAAAGAAAGAGGATGTTGCGAGCGCAATGATTGACGGAACGGGCGAAATGGTTGCCGATATTCCGCATATTGTGAAAACAGCATTCTATTCAGGGTTGCTTGAAAATCACGATGTTTCACAAGAAGATGCATATGAATTGATGAAGCAATATATGAAAGAGAATAAAATCAGTTTTAGAAAACTGTTTGAAGATATTAAAGAGTGCATGGAAGACGATGGTTTTTTCGACCTGTCGGGCTTGACGGAGATGATGGAGGAAATGAACAAGAGCGTGGAAACACAGGCGAAGAAAAGAACTCCGAAAACTCCACAAGACCACAAGAAGAAATCAACTGGCACCAACTAATCTGGGATGAATTTTTGCCGAACGCCTTGACAATCGGTGTTCCGTATGAGTTGTTTTGGCATTTAAACCCAACAAAACTAAAGCCGTTTCAAAAGGCTTTTGATAACAAAAGAAAAATGCGCGATGAAGAAAATTGGGTATATTGGGGAACTTACGGAATGAGCGCGTTATCAGTAGTACTTGCCAACGCCTTTAGTAAAAATTCGCAAGCAAAATACATTGAAAATCCAATTTTCCAAACGATAAAACAAAACTCCGAAGAACTTTCAGAAGAAGAAAAGAAACGACAGACAGAGCAGATATTTGCACAGTTGCAAATTATGGCAACTAACTACAAATTGAATCACAAAGACGGTAACAAGTAGTTGCCGTCTTTTTATTTTGGAAAGGAAGAAAATAATGCCAACAGTTGACAATTTAGATATACAGATATCGACAAGTTTACAAAACTCGGACAAGATGCTTGACAATTTAATAAAGAAACTGGGCGTTGTTTCTTCTTCTCTTTCAAGTGTAGGTGGAACAACTTCAAAGGTCTCAAGTGGAATGACAAAAGTTGTAACATCTGCCAACAAGTCAACAAAATCATTCAAGGGATTGGCGTCTGCAATCGGTAGTTTTTATGCAAATTATGCATTTGTTATACGAGGCATAAAACAACTGAACAATTCAATTCAAAGTACGGCAGATTACGTAGAAGCATTTAACTACTTTGAAGTGTCGTTCAACAAGATTGCGAGGGAGTGGCAACATGACTTCTCAGAATTTGGTTATGACAATGCGGAAAGTTACGCAGAAAGTTTTAACAAACGTGCAAAGGAAACACTTTCTAAATTATCCGGTGTGCAGATAGATGTAGATGCAGACGGAAAAGGTCTTCTGACTGAAACGGGAATGAAGAACCTAGGATTGAATATTCAAGATATTACGCAGTACGCTTCGCAATTGGCATCTGTTACAAACTCAATAGGGCAAACAGGAGAGGTGTCGCTCAGAACATCAACTGCGTTTACTAAGTTAGCAGGCGATATTTCGTCATTATATAACGTAGACTATAGTTCGGTAGCCACAAACCTACAAAGTGGTCTTATTGGTCAATCTAGAGCGTTGTACAAGTATGGTATTGACATTACCAATGCCACGTTACAGACATACGCTTACGAATTAGGACTTGAAAAAGCTGTGTCAGAGATGACGCAAGCTGAGAAAATGCAACTCCGTATGATTGCGATTTTGGACCAATCAAAAGTCTCTTGGGGAGATTTGGCTAACACAATCAATTCTCCGAGTAATATGATACGTCAATTTAAAAACAATTTAAAAGAAGCGGGATTAGTATTAGGACAACTATTTATTCCTTTGCTCGAAAAAGTTTTACCAATAATAAACGGTGTTACAATTGCAATAAAACGTTTGTTGACCAATATTGCAGGTTTTCTTGGAATAGAAATAGACCTTAGTTCCTTTGGACAAACAACAAGTGTTACAGATGATTTGTCTGAAAGTTTGAATTCGGTTTCTGAATCTGCCGAAGAAGCAAAAAAAGGTATTCGAAAATTTGATGAGTTAAAGACAATAAACACCGGTAGCAGTACATCCGATTCTTCCTTGCAAAACACCATTGATTTAACAGATGAAATTATCGCAGCGACCGAAGAATACGAAAAAGTATGGCAAGAAGCATACGAAAAGATGGAACAAAAGGCAATTAGCTTTGCTGATGCAATAGAAAACACGTTTTACAAAATTGGAAGATCTGTTTCAAACAGCGATATGTTTAAATCTTTTGAAAACATAGCAAAAAATCTTTATGAAACATATTCTACTGTTTTCGGAGATGTTTGGAACAAAGTTCTTGTTCCGTTTGGAGAAAAATTTTCTACATATTTGTTGCCAACAATACAAGAATTTTACGAAGAGTCCGCAAAGACACTAGACGCATATTATGAAGAAGTAACAAGTGTTTTTGACAACATATGGGAAGATGTTTCTCCGGATTTAGATATATTAAGTGGTACCTGGGAAGATGTGATGGTTTCTATTTCTAATGCGTGGAATGAGCACGGAAAGCCTGTATTTACCCAAATAAGAGCAGCCATATCAAGCATAGCGTCAATAGTAACTAGTGTTTGGGAAACCACGGTTTCTCCAATATGGAAAAATTTGACTAAAAATTTTGATGAATTGTGGGGAAATCATCTTTCACCATTAGTTGATGATATTTTTGGTTTTGTAGGAGTTTTCGCAGAAAGCGCTTTGATGTTGTATAATAATTTTATTGCACCGGTTACGATGTTTTTCCAAAAAATGTTTGGTCCGCAAATCGCTCAAACACTGAACAGAATTGTAGACAACTTGTTCATCGTAATGGGAGTTGTCGCAGATGTAGCAAGCGTTATTCTTACTCATCTAACAAACGTAATCAATTTCATAACCGGAGTTTTTTCTGGGGATTGGGAAAAAGCGTGGAACTCGATAGCAAATATATTTAAAAACCAATTCAATTTAATTCTTACATTTTTAGAATCCATTTTGAATTTTGGCATAAATGGTATTAATAGATTTTTAAATAGATTTTCGGGTGTGTCAGATATTATAAGTGAAATTTCAGGGAAAGAAATAAAAGTTCCTCAAATCGAAAGAATACATATCCAAAGATATGAAGTCGGTGGATTTCCAAATAAAGCAAGTTTGTTTTGGGCTAACGAAAACGGCATACCAGAACTTGTCGGAACCATGGGAGGAAGAACAGCAGTAGCAAGTGGAACAGAAATTACTGGAATTAAAGATGCTATTTATTCGACAGGACAACAAGAAACAAGTCTTATGTCAACAATGGTTGGATTGTTAAAAATAATAGCAGAGAAAGAATTTGGCATAACAGATTCGGAAATTGGGAAGAGCGCGCAGAGATATGCAAGAGATTATTTTAACCGCACAGGAGATGAAGCTTTTAGTTTCTAGTTGACGAAAACACTGTGCTTTGGTAATATACTTATGAGGTTTCAAGGGGCAATCAGATTCGTTCTGCTTGCCCTCAAACTATAATATGCGAAAGAGAGAAATATAAATGGGAACCGAAAAAAAATTATGCAAACATTGTAATTCAGAAATAGACAAAAAGGCAGTTATATGCGTTCATTGTGGAGCAAAGCAAAAAACTTCAGAAACAAAAAGTTTGATTATAATTATCATACTGTTTTTATTGTTTGCGTTGTTTGTATTTTTTGGGTTTAAAAGCGGTTTAATTCGATTCGAAGAAAACAAAGACGATGAAATCAAAGAGACAATCATTAAAGAAGATGTTTTGGACGAAGACAACGAAAAAGAACCTGAAGAACAAAAACTTTCGGAAGAAGAATACAAAAAATTATGTGAAGAATATAATTACAAAGATGTATTAAGAAGTCCGCAAGAATATGTGGGCAAAAAAATAAAAATTACTCTGAAAATATCTTCTGTACACGAAAAAACATTAACAAATAGAACAAAATATTATTTTGCATATTCTAATGATGAATACGATTGGTGGTTGGGCGATAAATACGGCGTGTTTGACGCAAGAGAAAATCAAGAACCCAAATTGTTAGAAGATGATATTGTTGTTGTTTATGGAGAAATTTCAGATCCGCAATACACGTCATCTAAAATCGTACAGAGCGAAGAAATTTTTTGCATAGACATGAAATATGTTGAATTAATATCAGAATAATGATTTTTAATTTAGACACCTAACTAATGTTGGGTGTCTTTTTTGTGCGCAAATTTACGAAAAGGAGCGTGATAGCATGGCGTATCAAGATTATTTGATAAAGGTAGGAGATTACATCATACCTACAAACAAATACATAAAAGCAGACAGTTACAGTCCGTATGTCAACATGCAAGACTTGGAGCCATGGACAGACGCAAACGGATATTTACATAGAGAAGCAGTGGAGTTAAAGGCCATGAAAGTCGAGTTTGAAACTCCGGCCATGTTAACCAATATCACGTTCGAAGAACTGATGTCAAACATCCGGGCAAACTACACAAACGCAACGGCAAGGGAATGCATGGTTACGGCGTACATTCCTGAGTATGACGATTATGTAACGCAAAAATGCTATTTGGCAGACTTTACGCCAAAGATTTACGGAAATTATGGTGGTGTCATACATTACAATCCTATCCGTCTTGCGTTTATAGGAGGTCTTGCTAATGATTGATTACCAATATGCAGATTTGTTTAAGAAAGATAACGTCAAAAAGGAATTGTTTTTGTACTTTGGCGATTTCCAAATTACCAACAGTGAATTATATGCGGAAGCATTCGAACTATCCGAAAGTCTCTGCTCCCAAGACGAGCTTCGTTTCGGGTGCTGCGAAGCGTCGGTTTTGAAATTCAAGTGTCGTAATGAATTTGGCGAGTTGAAAGACAAATGGTTTAACGCAGGTGTTGTGTTAGACGGAAACAACAATAATATGTTCCAAATTGGCTCATACAAAGTTTTTTCTGACGAGCCTAGTGGAGATAAGAAGTACAAGAATATTACTGCTTATGACGCCATGTATGATGTTATAAACGCAGAAATGGTGGAGTGGTATGACAGTTTGGAGTTTCCGATTTCAATAATCGATTTCCGTGATAGTTTCTTTGACTATCTCGGTTTTCGTCAAGTACAAACAAACCTTATAAATGACGATATATTGATTGAAAAAACCATTGATGCGGACAGCATTAGCGGAAAAACGATTATTACAGCCATATGTGAAATAAACGGTGTTTTCGGACACTTCAATAAAATTGGATTGTTTGATTACGTTTCCCTTGCAAAACGCAAGCAAGTGATATATCCGGGAATGGGTATCTATCCGGGAAGTGGTATCTATCCGGGAATGACGTTTGACACAGACTATGCCAAGGAA